>NZ_JAFCWW010000009.1:0-10215 GCF_049897765.1 Pseudomonas sp. TWP3-2
TTGATCCATCGGGGACTCTTGATTCCAGGGCATGGTCAGCACCTCCTGACCATGATTGATACCTGTAAACCATGTCCCCGGTCTCAAACGTAAAGGATGTACCCGGTATTTACCCACCCCAGCCCTCTCCCCAGGGAGAGGGAGCCGATCTTCAGTGCTTTCAATAATTGAGTTCGGCTCGATATCACAGGTCGGCCGAGGGCAGGCAATCCCCCTGACACGCCAAACATCAAGCAAATCTGCGACAATCGCCCCCCTGCGCCTATAGACGACCGAATTGCCTACCCGATGACCGAAGAATCGCCCTCCATCGACAAACTGCTGAAGAACCTCGATCACGCCATGCTCGCCGACCGTCACCGGCTGCGGCGGCAGTTGCTTGAGCTGCGCAAGAAACCCGACGAGGCCAAGCTGGCCCAGTGGGTGGCGCGTATGCAGGCGTCCTGCGATCAGGTGCTGGCGCGAAAGGCCAGCCTGCCGGTGATCCGTTACGACGACAGCCTGCCGATTGCGGCCAAGCGTGACGAAATCAAAAAGGCTTTGGAACAGCATCAGGTGCTGATCATCGCCGGCGAAACCGGCTCGGGTAAAACCACGCAGCTACCGAAAATCTGTCTGGAAATCGGTCGCGGCCAGCACGGCATGATCGGCCACACCCAGCCACGCCGGATCGCTGCGCGCAGTGTCGCCAGCCGGGTTGCCGAAGAACTCGGCACGCCGCTCGGGGCGTTGGTCGGTTATCAAGTGCGCTTCGAGGATCAGAGCGATTCCAGCACCCTGATCAAACTGATGACCGACGGCATTCTGCTGGCAGAAACCCAGAACGACCGCCACCTCGAGCGCTACGACACTATCATCGTCGATGAAGCCCATGAACGCAGTTTGAACATCGATTTTCTGCTCGGTTACCTGAAAACCCTGCTGCCGCGCCGCCCGGATCTGAAGGTCATCATCACTTCGGCGACTATCGATCTGGAGCGCTTCTCCAAACACTTTGACGATGCGCCGATTGTCGAAGTCTCGGGCCGCACGTTTCCGGTAGACACCTGGTATCGCCCGCTGACCCTGGAGCAGGACGAGGAGGGCAACCGGGTCGAAGACGACCTGACGGTGGATCAGGCGATTCTCGCCACCCTCGACGAAATCGCTTCTTACGAACGCAGCGAACGCCGCAGTCCCGGCGATGTGCTGGTGTTCCTGCCCGGCGAGCGCGAGATTCGCGACGCCGCCGACATGCTGCGCAAGGCCCAGCTCAAGCACACCGAAATCCTGCCGCTGTACGCGCGCTTATCGCCGGCCGAGCAGCAGCGGATTTTCCAGTCGCATCCGGGCCGTCGCGTAGTGTTGGCGACCAACGTTGCCGAGACTTCGCTGACCGTGCCGGGCATCCGTTACGTGATCGACAGCGGCACCGCGCGCATCAGCCGTTACAGCTATCGCGCCAAGGTGCAGCGCTTGCCGATCGAGGCGATCTCCCAGGCCAGCGCCAACCAGCGTAAGGGTCGCTGCGGCCGGGTCGAGCCGGGCATTTGCATCCGGCTCTATAGCGAAGAAGACTTCATCGGCCGTCCGGAATTCACCGATCCGGAAATTCTGCGTACCAACCTTGCCGCCGTAATCTTGCAGATGCTGCACTTACGCCTCGGCGAGATCACCGATTTCCCGTTCATCGAGCCGCCGGATGGCAAGGCGATCAGCGACGGTTTCAACCTGTTGCAAGAGCTGTCGGCAGTGGATCGCAACAGTCAACTGACGCCGCTCGGCCGCCAGTTGGCGCGCCTGCCGGTCGACCCGCGCATGGGGCGCATGCTGCTCGAAGCGGCCAAGCTCGGCAGCCTGCAAGAAGTGTTGATCGTCGCCAGTGCCATGTCGATTCAGGACCCGCGCGAGCGACCGCCGGAGCGTCAGCAAGCCGCTGATCAGGCCCACGCGCAATGGAAGGACATCGACTCGGACTTCGCCGGGCTGGTCAATCTGTGGCGCGGTTTTGAAGAACAGCGTCAGGCGTTGACCGCCAGCCCGCTGCGCAACTGGTGCCGGAAGAATTTCCTCAACTACTTGCGCCTGCGCGAGTGGCGCGACTCCCATCGGCAACTGAGTCTGATCTGCCGCGACCTGCAATTGACCGTCAATAAAGAGCCGGCGGATTATCCGAAATTGCACAAAGCGGTGCTGGTCGGTTTGCTCAGCCAGATCGGGCAGAAAACCGAGGACGGCGATTACCTCGGCGCGCGCCAGCGACGGTTCTGGATTCACCCGTCTTCGGGTATCGGCAAGAAGCGTCCGCAGTGGGTGATGGCCGCCGAGCTGGTGGAAACCACCAAGCTCTATGCGCGCATGGTGGCGAAGATCGACGCCGACTGGATCGAGCCGCTGGCCGTGCATCTGATCAAGAAAAACCACTTCGAACCGCACTGGGAGAAGAAGCGCGGTCAGGTCGTGGCCTTCGAACAAATCACCCTGTTCGGGCTGATTGTGGTTGGTCGTCGGCCGGTGCATTACGGGCCGGTCGATCCGGTGGTGTCGCGTGAGATGTTTATCCGCGAAGGCTTGGTGCGCGGCGAGATTCAGTCTCGCGCCAAATGCCTGAGCGCCAACCAACAGTTGCTTGAACAGCTCGACGAACTGGAAGCCAAGGCTCGGCGTCGCGACATTCTGGCTGACGAAGAAACCCTGTTCGCCTTCTACGACGCCCGCTTGCCAGCGGAGATTCACCAGACCGCGACCTTCGACAGTTGGTATCGGGTTCACAGTCAGAAAGATCCGCAGCTGCTGATCATGCGCGAAGAAGACGTGCTGGCCCGCGAGGCCAGCGAAGTCACCGCCCAGCATTACCCGGACACGCTGCACATCGGTGATCTGGAACTGGCCCTGAGTTATCACTTCGAACCCAATCATCCGCGCGATGGCGTGACCCTGCGCGTGCCGGCGCCGCTGTTGCCGATGCTGCCGCCGGAACGTCTGGAATGGCTGGTGCCGGGGATGATCGAGGCCAAGTGCATCGCCCTCGTGCGCAATTTGCCGAAAGCGTTGCGCAAGAATTTCGTGCCGGTGCCGGACTTCATCAAAGCCGCGTTGCAACGCATGAGCTTCGCCGAAGGTTCATTGCCGCAAGCGCTGGGCCGCGAATTGCTGCGCATGACCGGCGCGCGGGTCAGCGATGAAGCCTGGGCCGAGGCCGAGCAGCAGGTAGAAGGGCATCTGCGGATGAACCTGGAAATCGTCGACGGCCAAGGCAAGTTCCTTGGCGAAGGACGCGATCTGGCTGAGCTGACTGCACGTTTCGCTGAAGCCAGCCAGGCTGCGTTGGCCGTGCCACAGAGTGCGAAAAGTCAGTTACCGGTGGAGGCCAAGGTCTTCGCCCCGGTGGCGGAAAAGACTCAGCAGAAGATCGCCGGGCTGTCGATGACGGTGTATCCGGCGCTGGTGGAAGAGGGCGGCACGGTCAAGGAAGGGCGTTTCTCGACGCCGGCCGAAGCCGAGTTCCAGCATCGTCGCGCCTTGCAGCGCCTGCTGATGCAGCAACTGGCCGAGCCGGCCAAGTTCCTGCGCGGCAAGTTACCGGGCATGACCGAGCTGGGCTTGATGTATCGCGAGCTCGGGCGGATCGACGCACTGGTCGAAGACATTCTGCTGGCCAGTGTCGACAACTGCATTCTCGACGGCGAAGACCCGTTGCCGCGTGACGGCGCTGGTCTCGCAGCACTCGCCGAGCGCAAGCGCGGTGGCTGGACCGAGCACGCCGAACGCGTGGCGCGCCTGACCCTTGAGATTCTGAAGATCTGGCACGGTCTGCAAAAACGCTTCAAGGGCAAGATCGATCTGGCCCAGGCTGTGGCGCTGAACGACATCAAGCAACAGCTGAGTAATCTGGTGTATCCGGGATTCGTCCGGGAAACGCCGATGCAATGGCTCAAGGAGCTGCCGCGTTACCTGAAAGCGGTCGAGCAGCGTTTCGAAAAGCTTGGCGCGCAAGTGCAGAAGGATCGGGTCTGGAGTGGCGAACTGGCTGGCCTGTGGGCGCAATACCAGACTCGCGCGGCGAAACATGCACAGGAAGGCAAGCGCGATCCGCAGCTTGAGCTTTATCGCTGGTGGCTGGAGGAATACCGGGTTTCGCTGTTTGCCCAGCAGTTGGGGACGAAAGTACCGATCTCCGACAAGCGCCTGAATAAACAATGGACTCAGGTGGAACCTTAGTCCCTCTCCACCGGGTTCTGCGTTGCTGTTGAGAAAGGGGCCAAAACCTTGGGTTTATGGCAAACTTCGCCCCCATAAACACCGGTTTCGCGACCCAGAGCCTTTTGCCCGGTCGCGTAGTGGAATAAAGCGATACCAGGTTTGCGTCCCCCGGATGGGAATAGACCCTTTATGTGTTGGTACGTCGGTGCCAGCGCTTTCTGCCTGAACAGATCAGAGAAACGACCATGCATAATGTCGTCATCAGCGGCACCGGCCTGTACACCCCGGCCAACAGCATCTCCAATGAAGAGCTGGTGCAGTCTTTCAATACCTACGTCGCGCAGTTCAACGCCGACAACGCCGATGCTATCGCCAGCGGCGAAGTTCAGGCCCTGACCGAATCCAGTGCCCCGTTCATCGAAAAGGCTTCCGGGATCAAGAGCCGCTTTGTCATGGACAAGGAAGGCATTCTCGACCCGGCGCGCATGGCCCCACGTTTGCCAGAGCGTTCCAACGACGAATGGTCGGTGCTCTGCCAGATGGCCATCGGCGCTGCCGAGCAAGCCTTGCAGCGCGCCGGCAAGACTGCCGCCGACATCGACGGCGTGATCGTCGCCTGTTCCAACCTGCAACGCGCCTACCCGGCGATCGCCATCGAAGTCCAGGAAGCACTGGGCATTCAGGGCTACGGTTTTGACATGAACGTCGCCTGCTCCTCGGCGACCTTCGGCATCCAGCAGGCGGCTAACAGCATTCAACTCGGCCAGGCCCGGGCGATCCTGATGGTCAACCCGGAAGTCTGCACCGGTCACCTGAACTTCCGTGACCGCGACAGCCACTTCATCTTCGGTGACGCTGCGACTGCGGTGATCATTGAACGCGCCGATCTGGCCACCTCCAAGCACCAGTTCGACGTGGTCAGCACCAAACTGCTGACCAAGTTCTCCAACAACATCCGCAACAATTTCGGCTTCCTCAACCGCGCGGCGGAAGAGGGTGTTGGCGCCCGCGACAAACTGTTCGTGCAGGAAGGCCGCAAGGTGTTCAAGGATGTCTGCCCGATGGTTGCCGAGTTGATCGCTGAACATCTGCAAGAGAACCAGCTCAACGTCGGCGACGTGAAACGCTTCTGGCTGCATCAGGCCAACCTGAGCATGAACCACCTGATCGTGCGCAAGTTGCTCGGTCGCGAAGCCACCGAAGAAGAAGCGCCGGTGATCCTCGACACCTACGCCAACACCAGCTCTGCCGGTTCGGTGATTGCGTTCCACAAATATCAGGACGATCTGGCCTCCGGCTCGCTGGCGGTGCTGAGTTCGTTTGGTGCGGGTTACTCGATTGGTAGCGTGATTCTGCGCAAGCGCTGATTGACGCGTTTCCTTTGTGGCGAGCTCGCTCGCCACATCGTATTTGCGCCTGAATTGATTCGAGGTCTGAATGCCCGTAGCGGATGACGGAAAATTGCTCGAACGCCTGCTGGCCGGCGAACAACAAGCCTTCAAGGAACTGGTCCGCACCTATCAAAGCCCCATGCGCGCGGTGGCCTACGCAATTGTCGGCCAGCGGCACGTCGAAGAAGTGGTGCAGGACGCGTGGCTGTCGGTGGTTCGACACATCGGCAGTTTCGAAGGTCGCTCCAGTCTCAAGACCTGGCTGCTGACCATCACTGCCAACGCGGCCAAGAGCCGTTACAAGCTCAATCGTCGCGAAGTGTTGCTCGACGATTTGCCCTCGCCCCATGGCACCATCGATGACGACCGATTTTCACCCGGCGACGGCCACTGGCTGGTAGCGCCATTCGCCTGGCACCAGGACACTCCGGAAGCCTTGCTCACCGAAGGCGAGTTGCGCGAATGCCTCGAGCACACGCTGCTCAGTCTTTCGGAGTTGCAAAGCAGTGTATTGCTGCTGCGTGAACGGCAGGGGCTGGAGCTGGAGGAGATCTGTAATCTTCTGGAGATATCGCTCTCCAATGTCCGCGTGCTGCTGCATCGCGCACGTCTGAAGGTCTTCGCGACCGTGGAACATTTTGAGGAGACGGGAGAATGTTGACCTGCAAGGAGCAAGTGGCCCGCGCCAGCGATTATCTCGACGATCAACTGAGCTTTCGCGAAAAGCTGATGGTGCGTCATCACCTGATGTTCTGCCCCAACTGCCGACGCTTCATGCGCCAGATGCGCGTGATGCAGGCGACGTTGAAGGCAATGCCGGAAAAACCGCTGGAAGAGGATGTGGATGCACTGGCCGAACGCCTGGCCAAGCTACGACGGGATGACAACCTCTGAACCCGGCTGTTGTGGCGAGGGAGCAAGCTCCCTCGCCACAGGTGCAATAATCAGCCCAGCGTGGGCGAAACGAACGGATGATGGGGATCGTCCCGCCCACGCCAGGCTAAAAGTGCCGTTTCTTAGAACTTGGCTTCCGCATCCAGCTGCAGGGTGTTGGCATCTGCATCACGTTGGGTACGGCTTGCAAAGTCGGCCTTGGTCAGGAAGTACGTAGCGCCGACGGCGAAGTTCTTGTCGATGTCGTAGCCGACCTTGAGCTTGTGACCGCGTGAACCGGTGGTGCCGTTGGCGAAGTCCGAATCGGTGAAGGCGCCGACCACAGCATTGCGCTGCACGTCACGATAGTTGTAGTCCAGGTTGAAACCGAAGACTTTCGACTTGGCACCCAGCAACCATGCAGTGTCCTGATCGGTCACAGCGTCGTTGTTCTTCACGTACTGGCCGTAGAACGACAGCGGCATTGGCAGACCGCCGATGTCGAGCTGGCTGAAGCCTTCGTACAGACGGAATTCGTTGTTCGCCGAGTTGCCGTTGACGGCCAGTGCGCATGGCGTCGACGTGCCGGTGCAACGGCTGTCTTCGTCGTTCTGGTAGGCGTAGACGCTGCCGCCCACGGTCAGTTTCAGGTTGTCGGTGATTGCCAGGCGGCTGCCCAACTGGCCAGCGGTCAAGCGCAGGTCGTGGCGGAACTGCACGCCGTCGCCGTCAACGTTGTCCTTGAGGTTGTAGTTGCCCAGGCTACCGAACAGTTCGGCGCTGTTACCCAACGGATACTTGTAGGTGACCGCCAGACCTTCCGGGTTGATGTCGCCATCCCAGATCACGTCACCCATGCTGACCCACGGTTGCAACATCTTGCCGCCGATCACGTGCAGGTTTTTGATTGCGTCAGGGTGGTAGTCGATGTAGCCCAGATCGAGCCAGATCTGCTTCTTGTCGAAGTAGTTGTCCTGATCCTGGTTGGTCGAGCGGGCATCATCGCCACCGCCGGTGGCGATACGAATGCCGGTATCGACTTGCGGGTTGATTTCAGTGTAAGCACCGAGACGGGCACGGATGCGCTGACGATCCTTGTCGCGGCCGCCATTGTTCGGCTCGCCATCGATCTTGATGGTTTCCTGACGGATACGCACGTCGCCCTTGAACTGGGTCTTGGCAGCCCAGGCCAGTTTCTGGTCGAAGGAACTGAGCTCGTTGGTTTTCTTCGCGGTCGCCGCGATCTGCTCGTTGGTCTCTTGCTGCGCCTGCTGCGCGATTTGCTGGGTCTTCTGATCCTTGGCCAGTTCGGTTTGCAGTTCAACGTACTGCGCCTGGGAAATCGAACCGTTAGCCTTGAGCATGTCGAGCAGTTTGGCGTCGACTGCGGCACTGGCCGGAACGCTCATGGCCAGCAACAGGCCACCGCACAGGGCCGCCGCAGTTTTCGTGGAAGCAAGACGCATAGCAATCTCCGAAGATAAGAGGGATGGCTGAACCATCCTGGGCACAACCGACGGTTTAACGGTCGGAAAACAGTGGCCGGCTAGAACCCGGCGCTCTAAAAACAGGCGCCAGTATCGCGATGGTTTATGACAGAGCAGTGGCACGATGATGGCAGGATGATGACGATGCGAATTTGACGAGAACTATCGGGCTAGAGCGCTGTCCTGCGATTGCTCGTGTGCTTTGAGTGGGCAATCAGCGATACTCGGCGAGCTGTCATGCCAGGAACCGGAGTGGAAAATGCCGCTGCAACGTCTGCACAAACTGTCGGAAATCGCATCGGATACATGGGATGCTCTGGTACCGGAAAACCAGCCGTTTCTGCGCCACGCATTCCTCTCATCACTCGAGGACAGTGGCAGTGTCGGTCCACATTCAGGCTGGCAACCGGAGCATTTGCTGCACGTCGAAGACGGGCGTTTGCTCGCCGCGTTACCGAGTTATCGCAAGTGGCATTCCTACGGTGAATACGTGTTTGATCACGCCTGGGCCGACGCCTGCGCACGTGCCGGCATTGATTACTACCCGAAGTTGTTGACCGCCGTACCGTTCAGTCCGGTCAGCGGCCCACGCTTGCTGGCGGCCAATGTCGAGGACGGTTTTGAGCTGCTCAAGAGCCTGCCGGGTTATCTGGAAATCGAAGAACTTTCCAGCGCGCACATCAACTTTACCGACGCGTTCACCGACGCCGCCATGGCCGAGCAACCGGGCTGGCTGCAACGCATCGGCTGTCAGTACCACTGGCAGAATCGCGGCTATCGCGACTTTCAGGATTTCCTCGACGTGCTCAGTTCGCGCAAGCGCAAGCAGATGCGCAAGGAGCGTGAGCAAGTGGCGGGGCAGGGCTTCGAATTCGAGTGGCTGGAGGGCCGTGAGCTGGACGAGGCGCAGTGGGATTTTGTCTACGCTTGCTACGCCAATACTTACGCGGTGCGTCGGCAAACGCCGTATCTGACGCGGGAATTCTTCAGCCTGCTGGCCGAACGCATGCCGCAATCGATCCGCGTCGTGCTGGCCAAACACGGTTCACGGCCGGTGGCCATGGCCTTCAGTCTGGTCGGTGGCGACAGTTTTTATGGGCGCTACTGGGGCTGTCTCGCCGAGTACGATCGACTGCATTTCGAAACCTGTTTCTATCAGGGCATGGACTACGCAATTGCCCAGGGTTTTCAGCGTTTCGACGCCGGTGCGCAGGGCGAACACAAGCTGATTCGCGGCTTTGAACCGGTGATCACCCACTCATGGCATTACCTGCGTCATCCGGGTCTGAAAGCGGCGGTCAAGGATTTCCTGCAGCAGGAACGTGCCGGTGTTCTCGCCTACGCGGAAGAAGCGAGGAGCGCGCTGCCTTATCGGCAAGCGTGATCCTCGCCAATATCTTCAACGGTCCTCGTTGCCCAGCCAGCGATAAGTCACCCCGCCAATCACCGCACCCAGCAGCGGCGCAACCCAGAACATCCACAACTGCGCGATTGCCCAGCCGCCGACGATCAGCGCCGGGCCAGTGCTGCGCGCCGGGTTGACTGAGGTGTTGGTGACCGGGATCGAGATCAGGTGAATCAGGGTCAGGGCCAAGCCGATGGCAATCGGTGCCAGTCCCGCTGGAGCGCGTTTATCGGTGGCGCCGAGGATGATCACCACGAACATCGCCGTCATCACCAACTCCGTGACGAAGCCTGCCGCCATCGAGTATTTGCCCGGCGAATGCTCGCCATAACCGTTGGAGGCCAGCCCTGCGCCGAGATCAAAACCTTCCTTGCCGCTGGCGATGTAATAGAGCAACGCCGCTGCGAGAATCCCGCCGATCACCTGAGCGATGATATACGCGGGCAGCTCTTTGGCCGGGAATCGACCGCCGACAAACAGACCCACCGATACCGCCGTATTGAGATGACAACCGCTGATGTGACCGATGGCGAACGCCATGGTCAGCACCGTCAGACCAAACGCCAGCGCCACTCCCAGCACGCCGATGCCCAATGGTGAAGACGCGGCAATCACCGCGCTGCCGCAACCACCCAAAACCAGCCAGAACGTACCCAACAACTCAGTGACTGAACGCTTGAACAGTGACATGAGAGAGTCCTTGATAGCTGTGCTATCGAGACTGTATTGCGTTGTGCATCCTGCAGACTTACTACAGGTTCCATTCCGGAGCCTTGGCTGAGTACAGCAGGCTTTGTGCGGATTTCCAGCAGCCGTAAAAGCAAAGATCGCAGCGTGCCGCAGCTCCTACAGATGACCGTGTAGGAGCTGCGGCACG
>NZ_JAFCWW010000009.1:10224-248648 GCF_049897765.1 Pseudomonas sp. TWP3-2
CCCCCTACAATACAACCAAGGCCCGCCGCGGCCCCAAGCCCCACCCCAGGACCTTTTGGGCCAGGCGCCACGCTGCGATCTTTTGATCCTTAATCGATGCCGACAAAACCTCCGGTCTGGTGTTGCCACAACCGCGCATACAAGCCGCCATGCGCCAGCAGCTCGGCGTGGGTACCGCTCTCGGCGATCTGGCCGTTTTCCAACACGACCAAGCGATCCATCCGGGCGATGGTCGAGAGACGGTGGGCGATGGCGATCACGGTTTTGCCCTGCATCAGGGTTTCCAGGCTTTCCTGGATCGCCGCTTCGACTTCCGAATCCAGCGCCGAGGTCGCTTCGTCCATGATCAGGATCGGCGCGTCCTTGAGCAGCACCCGCGCAATCGCAATGCGCTGACGCTGGCCGCCGGACAGCTTGACGCCACGTTCGCCGACATGCGCGTCGAAACCACTACGACCCTCGGCGTCCGACAGCAACGGGATGAACTCGTCGGCGCGCGCCTTGTGCACCGCGTCCCACAGTTCGGCGTCGGTTGCATCAGGCTTGCCATACAACAAATTGTCGCGGATCGAACGATGCAACAGCGAGGTGTCCTGGGTGATCATGCCGATGCGCTCGCGCAGGCTTTCCTGGCCGACTTCGGCGATGTTCTGCCCGTCGATCAGGATGCGCCCGCCCTCAACGTCGTACAGGCGCAGCAGCAGGTTGACCAAGGTCGATTTGCCGGCGCCGGACGGGCCGATCAAGCCAATTTTCTCGCCTGCTTTGATGTTCAGATTGAGGTCGCCGATGATGCCTTTCTTCTTGCCGTAGTGAAAATCGACGTGCTCGAAACGCACTTCGCCACGCTCTACGGCCAGCGGTTTGGCCTGCTCGCGATCGGTGACGCTGACCGGTTGCGCGATGGTCTGCAAACCGTCCTGCACCATACCGATGTTTTCGAAAATCCCGGTGACCACCCACATGATCCAGCCGGACATGTTGACGATACGAATCACCAGACCGGTCGCCAGCGCAATCGCGCCCACGGTGATCAGCGACTGCGTCCACAGCCAGAGCGCCAGCGCGGTGGTGCCGACGATCAGCAAGCCGTTCATGGCGGTAATCGCGACGTCCATGCTGGTCACCACGCGGCCGGCCAACTGGGCTTTTTCGGTCTGTTCCTGAATCGCTTCGCGGGCGTAGTGCTGTTCGAAATTGGTGTGGGCGAACAGCTTCAGGGTGGCGATGTTGGTGTAGCCATCGACAATGCGCCCCATCAGTTTCGAGCGCGCATCCGAGGCTTCCACCGAGCGATCTTTGACCCTCGGCACGAAGTAATACAGCGCGCCGATGTAGGCGACGATCCACGTCAGCAGCGGAATCATCAGGCGCCAGTCGGCCTCGGCAAACAACACCAGCGAACTGATCGCGTAGATCAGCACGTGCCACAGCGCATCCACCGCTTGCACGGCCGAGTCCCGCAGCGAGTTGCCGGTCTGCATGATGCGTTGGGCGATGCGCCCGGCGAAGTCGTTCTGGAAGAAATTCAGGCTCTGCTTGAGCACGTAGCTGTGGTTCTGCCAGCGAATCATGCTGGTCATGCCGGGGCTCAGTGTCTGGTGCACCAGCAGGTCGTGCAGGCCGAAAAAAATCGGGCGCAGCACTAAAGCGACCACCACCATCCAGGTCAGTTCGAGGGCATGGTCGCTGAAGAAATTCGGGTTGGGCGTGCCTTGGGCCAGGTCGATGATGCGGCTCAGGTAACTGAACAGCGCCACTTCGATCAGCGCGGCAAACAGGCCGACCACCAGCAGGGCGGCGAAACTTGGCCAGACCTGCTTGAGGTAATAGATATAGAAGGGGAGAACTCGGTCGGGCGGAGCCGCCGTCGGGGCGTCACGGAATATGTCGATCAGTTGTTCAAAACGGCGATAAAGCATCAGATAACCGCCCGGATACGGGCTCTCCTTTTATCAGTGTGAGCGGCGAGGCCTGAGGCCAGCACCGCTCGAAATGCCCCGCGAGACTCAGTCGATGCGCTTGGCCGACTTGATGATCACAGGGTCGACAGGCACGTTCTGCATGCCTTGTTTGGTGGTGGTCTGCGAGTTGACGATGATGTCGACCACGTCCATGCCCTTGACCACTTTGGCGAATACCGCGTAACCGGCGTCACGGCCCGGGTCGAGGAAAGCGTTGTCAGCCACGTTGATGAAGAACTGGCTGGTGGCCGAATCCGGATTCGAAGTACGCGCCATCGACAGCGTGCCACGCACGTTGTGCAGGCCGTTGCTGGCTTCGTTCTTGATCGGGGCTTTGGTGTCTTTCTGCGCCATCTGCTGGGTGAAACCGCCGCCCTGGACCATGAAGCCCGGAATCACGCGGTGGAAAATCGTGTTGGTGTAGAAGCCGCTGTCGACGTACTCAAGGAAATTCTTGGTGCTGATCGGTGCCTTGACCGGGTCCAGTTCGATTTCGATCTGGCCGTTGGTGGTGTCGAGCAGCACGTGCGGTGCCTTGGCCGGCGTGGCGGCCATCAGGTTGGCGGCGAACAATACGGTGCCGGCGGCGAGGGCGAGTTTTTTCAGCATGGGTCAGTGATCCTGAGGTTTTTAGTATCGGCTGTGGCGAGAAACTCCAGCAGCGTTTGATTGAAGCGTTCGGGTTGATCGAGCGGGGTGGCGTGGCGCGAATCGGCGATCACCACCAGCCGCGCATCGGGCAGCAGTTTTACATAGGTTTCTTTCAGTGCAACCGGTGTGTAATCACGGTCGGCGCTGACGATCAGGGTTGGACAGGTCACGCGCGAAAGACGTTCCTGAACCCCCCAGCCGACAATCGCATCGAAGCTGGCGAGATAAGCACGTTTGTCGTTTTTTGCCCAGCGTTCAGCCATTTTCTGCCGCAGATCGGCCTGTTCCGGCTTGGGGAACAACTTGCTGCCAAGGGCTTTGCCGATGGTCGCGAGGCTGAGCGCGCGCATCAGGCTCCAGCGCTTGAACCACTGCCAATAATCGTCGCGAGTGCGCAGTTTGACCTCGGGCGCAGAGTTGACGATGGTCAGGCTCTTGAGCAGTTGCGGCTGATCGACCGCCAGTTGAAAACCGATCATGCCGCCCATCGACAGGCCGACGTAGTGCACCGGGCCGAGGTTCAAGTGCTCGATCAGTGCCACCAGATCGGCGCTGAACCCGGCGATGCTGTAGCGCTCGCGCGGTTTGTCCGAGCGGCCATGACCGCGCACGTCCGGCACGATCACTCGATAGTGCGCGGAAAGCGCCGGGATCTGCATTTCCCAGTCCAGCGTGCTCGAACCGAGTCCGTGAACCAGCAGCAATGGCGCGCCGAGGCCATATTCCTCGTAGTGCAGGTTGCAACCTTCGTGCTCGAAATAGGCCATCGGTGGACTCCTTGTCAGGCTTGTTCAGGGGCGGCGAATGGGGCATCCAGCGGCAGCGTGTCGAACGTGCGCAGCAGGTCGACGAGAATCTGCGACGCCGGACCCAGTGGTTTGTCCTTGTTCGAATACAGATAAAAACTCGGGTTGCGGCTGCCGCCCTGATCCAACGGTAGCAGCTTGAGCACACCTTCCTTCAATTCACGTTCGATCATGTGCCGTGGCAGCCAGGCAAAACCCAGACCGCTGGAAACGAAATTGGCGGCGGTGGCAAGGCTGCCGACCGTCCAGCGCTGTTCTGCGCCGAGCCAGCCGACGTCGCGGGGTTGCTGGCGGCCCGAGTCGCGGATCACCACTTGCATCTGGCTTTCCAGGTCCTGAAAACTCAGTTCGCGGTTCATGCGATGCAGTGCGTGTTCGGGGTGGGCGACGGCGACGAACTCGACATCACTCAGCTCAGTGCCGAGGTAACCGGGAATGCTGAACCCGGTAATCGCCAGATCGGCCACGCCTTCGAGCAGTACCTCTTCCACGCCCGACAGAACCTCTTCGCGCAAGCGCACGCGGCAGCCACGGCTTTGCGGCATGAACGCAGTCAGGGCGCGGACAAGGCGCGCACTCGGGTAAGCCGCATCGACCACCAGTCGCACTTCCGCCTCCCAGCCTTGCTCCATGTGGTGGGCGAGGTCTTCCAGCTGGCTGGCCTGTTTCACCAGTTGCCGCGAACGGCGCAGCAGCACGCCGCCGGCATCGGTGAGCACCGCTTTACGGCCGTCGATGCGCAGCAACGGCACGCCGAGCTGATCCTGCATGCGGGCGACGGTGTAGCTCACCGACGATTGCGAACGGTGCAGAGCCTCGGCCGCCTGGGCGAATCCACCGTGGTCGACCACGGCCTGCAACGTGCGCCATTGATCAAGGGTCACGCGGGGCGCTTTCATCAATAGCTCCTCTTGTCCTAAGCTGGCTGTCCCTCATGGAGACTGCCGAATGAAAAAATTCTGTTGTGTGTTGCTGGCGCTGCTGCCGCTGACGGCGTTCGCGTACCCGATCGATGTGGAAAAAGACCTCAATGGCCTGAAGATCGACTACGAGTCCTATGACACCGATAACGACATCGGCTCCATCCGGGTCAGCAACTATGGCGATGTCGATGCAACCTGTAAGGTGGTGTTCAGCAACGGGCCGGAAGCACCGCGTACGCGCAACATCGAGGTCGCGGCGGGCAAGCATAAAAACGCTACGGCCAAGTTCACCCGCACCATCATCAAGCTGCGTATCAAGCTGAGCTGCTCGCCGAAATGAATATCGGCTGAGCACATCACCTTGGGTGTGCTCAGCTTATAAACGAATTAATCGATGCTTTATAGCAGTTATTTGCGCTTTTTCATCGATACGACATTGCTTAACCTTCACTCCATCGACTTACAACAATCTCGGATGGAGGCTACACAACATGTCCCGCGTTCTGATCATCGAAAGCAGCGCCCGCCAGCAAGACTCGGTATCCCGTCAACTGACCCAGACCTTCATCAGTCAGTGGAAAGCGGCGCACCCGGCCGATCAGATCACCGTCCGCGACGTCGCCGTCAACCCGGTCCCGCATCTCGATATCAATCTGCTGGGCGGCTGGATGAAACCCGCCGAGCAGCGCAGCGACAGCGAACAGGCTTCGCTGGAGCGCTCCAACGAACTGACCGATGAATTGCTCGCCGCTGACGTGCTGGTGATGGCCGCGCCGATGTACAACTTCGCGATCCCGAGCACCCTCAAAGCCTGGCTCGACCATGTGCTGCGTGCCGGTGTGACCTTCAAATACACCGACACCGGCCCGCAAGGTCTGCTCAGCGGCAAGCGTGCCTACGTGCTCACCGCTCGCGGCGGGATCTACGCCGGCGGCCCGGCCGATCATCAGGAACCGTACCTGCGTCAGGTCATGGCGTTCATCGGCATCCACGACGTGACCTTCATTCACGCCGAAGGCATGAACCTCGGTGGCGACTTCCAGGAGAAGGGCCTGAATCAGGCCAACGCCAAACTGTCCCAGGTCGCCTGACCCGTTAATCGCCAGATAATCACCGAATGGTCTAGTGACCTGGCGCAACCCCTTCAAGGTTTCACGCGCATCGAACCTCCCTTTGCACTTGTTGCTCCTGAGTGCTGCAGCCCGATTGAACGCCTATGCGAGATCGGGCTTTTTTTTGCCTGCGATTTTTGTAGCGCAGCACATCCCTGTGGGAGCGGGCTTGCCCGCGATGAGGGCGTGTCAGCCATAAATTTGTTTGCTGACACACCGCTATCGCGGGCAAGCCCGCTCCCACAGGGTTCATCGTTGCCTGAAGGTTCGCGGCTGGAAGAAAAAACCGCTATCGTCGCCGCCATTGAAAATCGAGGCGAGCATGGGCTATCTACTTTTTGTCACGTTGATCCAGGCGTTTTCCTTCAGTCTGATCGGCGAATACCTGGCCGGGCATGTCGACAGCTACTTCGCGGTGCTGGTGCGCGTAGTGCTGGCCGGGCTGGTGTTCATCCCGCTGACGCGCTGGCGCTCGGTCGAACCGGCATTCATGCGCGGCATGCTGCTGATCGGCGCGTTGCAGTTTGGCGTGACCTACGTCTGCCTCTATCTGAGCTTCCGCGTTTTGACGGTACCGGAAGTGCTGCTGTTCACCATCCTCACGCCGCTGCATGTGACCCTGATCGAAGATGCGCTGAACCGACGTTTCAATCCATGGGCGCTGGTCGCGGCATTGGTGGCCGTATGCGGTGCTGCAGTGATCCGCTATGACCGGATCAACCCGGACTTCTTCATGGGTTTCCTGTTGCTGCAACTGGCCAACTTCACCTACGCCGCCGGGCAGGTTTTGTACAAACATCTGGTGGCGAAACACCCGAGCGATCTGCCGCATTACCGGCGTTTCGGTTTCTTCTACCTCGGTGCACTGGCGGTTGCATTGCCGGCATTTCTGCTGTTCGGCAAATCCAATTTCCTGCCGGAAGCGCCACTGCAATGGGGCGTGCTGGTATTCCTCGGCCTGGTCTCGACCGCACTAGGTCTGTACTGGTGGAACAAGGGCGCGTGCCTGGTCAACGGCGGCACCCTGGCGGTGATGAACAACCTGCATGTGCCGGTGGGCTTGCTGCTGAACCTGCTGATCTGGAATCAGCATGAGGAGCTGGGGCGGTTGTTCCTTGGAGGGAGTGTCATCCTCGCCGCCGTCTGGATCAGCCGCCTGGGCATCAGACGCACCGCATGACCCCTGTAGGAGCTGCCGCAGGCTGCGATCTTTTGATTTTTTAAGATCAAAAGATCGCAGCCTGCGGCAGCTCCTACAGGGTTTTGCGGTGTTACATCAGGTGTTTTTCGGCTTCAGGAATGTGCGCAGCACCCAACACCGCCGGCAACAACCCGGAACGCAAATCCCCGCCACTCGGCTGCTGATACAGACTCAGCCCAAACTCCGGTAACACCGCCAGCAGATAATCGAAAATATCCCCCTGAATCCGCTCGTAATCGGCCCACGCGGTAGTGCGGGTAAAGCAGTAGATCTCCAGCGGAATGCCCTGCGCGGTGGTTTGCATCTGACGCACCATGCAGGTCATGTTCGGCTGGATCTCCGGATGACTTTTCAGATAGGCCAGAGCATAAGCGCGGAAAGTACCGATGTTGGTCATGCGCCGACGGTTGGCGGCCATCGCCGCAACGTTGCCCTGCGCTTCGTTCCACGCCTTGAGCTCGGCTTTCTTGCGGCTCATGTAATCGGTCAGCAGATGCACCTGCGTCAGCTTCAGCTCTTCATCGTCACGAATGAAACGCACGCCGCTGGCGTCGATGAACAGACTGCGCTTGATCCGTCGACCGCCGGATTGCTGCATGCCGCGCCAGTTCTTGAACGACTCGGACATCAGGCGCCAGGTCGGGATCGAGACGATGGTCTTGTCGAAATTCTGCACCTTGACCGTGTGCAGCGTGATGTCGACCACATCGCCATCAGCGCCGACTTGCGGCATTTCGATCCAGTCACCGACCCGCAGCATGTCGTTGCTGGTCAGTTGCACGCTGGCGACGAACGACAGCAGCGTGTCCTTGTAGACCAACAGAATCACCGCCGACATTGCACCCAGACCGAACAGCAACAACAGCGGCGAACGGTCGATCAGCGTGGCAACGATGATGATCGCGCCAAACACGTACAAAACCATCTTGCCGAGCTGCACGTAGCCTTTGATCGAACGCGTGCGCGCGTGTTCGGTGCGCGCGTAGATATCCAGCAACGCGTTGAGCAGGGCGCTGATCGACAGCGTCAGGAACAGGATGGTGAACGCCAGCGCAACATTGCCGAGGAACAGCATCGCGGTTTTGCTCAGCTCCGGCACCAGATGCAGACCGAACTGAATCACCAGCGACGGCGTCATCTGCGCCAGGCGCTGAAACACCTTGTTGTGGCGAAAGTCGTTGAGCCAGTGCAGCGCCGGCTGCCGGCCGAGGATGCGGCTGGCGTGCAGGATCAGATAGCGTGCCACTCGTCCGAGGACCAGCGCGATCACTAAAAGCAGCATCAGCGCCAGGCTGGCGTGCAGGAGTGGGTGCTGATCGAGGGCACCCCAGAGGTCTTGGGCGTTGAGCCAGAGCTGTTTGAAATCCATGGGAGTAAAGATTCTTCTGTAAGACGCGACGGACGATTAGAGCATTTAAGACGCTACGTATTAGCGTTGAAGACAAATCAGGCAACAAAAAAGCCACTGTTTGTGGCCGATTACATAAAGAGGCTCGGCCTGAGCGCTCGAAACCGGTAACCTATGCAGCTGTTTTTTTGCATATCTTCGAGGTAGCACCCGTGTTTTCCCAATTCGCCCTGCACGAACGCCTGCTAAAAGCTGTGGCCGAGCTGAAATTTGTCGAGCCAACGCCTGTGCAAGCCGCGGCCATCCCGCTGGCGCTCCAGGGGCGTGACCTGCGGGTGACGGCGCAAACCGGTAGCGGCAAGACCGCCGCATTTGTCCTGCCGATCCTCAACCGCCTGATCGGCCCGGCCAAGGTTCGCGTCAGCATCAAGACGCTGATCCTGCTGCCGACCCGTGAGCTGGCCCAGCAAACTTTGAAAGAAGTAGAGCGCTTCGCGCAGTTCACTTTCATCAAGTCCGGCCTGATCACTGGCGGGGAAGACTTCAAAGTACAGGCGGCGATGCTGCGCAAAGTGCCAGACATCCTCATCGGTACGCCGGGGCGGATGATCGAGCAACTCAACGCTGGCAACCTCGACTTGAAAGAAGTCGAAGTGTTGGTGCTCGACGAAGCCGACCGCATGCTCGACATGGGTTTCTCCGAGGACGTGCAACGTCTGGTTGACGAGTGCACCAACCGTCAGCAGACCATGCTGTTCTCCGCGACCACCGGCGGTTCCGGCCTGCGCGAGATGATCGCCAAGGTCCTGAACAACCCTGAGCACCTGCAGCTCAACGCGGTCAGCCAGCTGAACTCGACCACCCGTCAGCAGGTGATCACCGCTGACCACAACCAGCACAAAGAACAGATTGTGAACTGGCTGCTGGCCAACGAGACCTATCAGAAGGCCATCGTGTTCACCAACACCCGCGCCATGGCCGACCGCATCTACGGTCGTCTGGTGGCTCAGGAATACAAAGCGTTCGTGCTGCACGGCGAGAAAGACCAGAAGGATCGCAAACTGGCGATCGACCGTCTGAAGCAGGGCGGCGTGAAGATCCTCGTGGCCACCGACGTGGCGGCCCGTGGTCTGGACGTTGAAGGTCTGGACATGGTGATCAACTTTGACATGCCACGCAGCGGCGACGAATACGTACACCGTATCGGTCGTACCGGGCGTGCCGGTAACGATGGCCTGGCGATCTCGCTGATCTGCCACGGCGACTGGAACCTGATGTCGAGCATCGAGCGCTATCTGAAGCAGAGCTTCGAGCGCCGCACCATCAAGGAAGTCAAAGGCACCTACGGCGGACCGAAAAAGGTCAAGGCCTCGGGCAAAGCTGTCGGCGTGAAGAAGAAAAAGACCGACGCCAAAGGCGACAAGAAAAAAACTGCCGCCAAGACGCCGACCAAGCGCAAGAGCGCCAATCGTCCGAAGCCGGACGCATTGGTCAGCAGCGACGGCATGGCACCGCTTAAGCGTCGCAAGCCGGCAGAGCCTGCAGCTGAATAAAGCTGCGTAGTGCTGCAATAAAAAACCCGGACAGCGTGTCCGGGTTTTTTTACGCCTGGGGTTTATCAGCTCCCCAGCAGGCCACTGGTATCAGCGTCGAAGCGCTGACGCGCCTGATCAGCCGCGGGCTTGAGCTGCGCCAGCAGGGCCGCTTCGCTGTACAACTGAGTGACCGCCAGTTCCTTGGGCGTCGGTTCGATCGGGATCAGCACATCTTCTCCGGCGGCATGCAGCCAGATCGCTACAACGTGCAGTGCCGAAATGAACAGCACCCGCAGTTCAACGCTTTTGCCGTGCAGTTGTGGCGACTGTTCCGCCAGCTTCAGCGCATCCACCGTGGCCGCTGCCAGCGTCCCGTGGTTCAGCGAGGCGAACTCGACGTGACCGCGAACGTCGGCCAATTGCGCGTCCGCAATCGTCACGCCGTCGGCGAACACCATGTAATGCCAGTCGCCAACCTTGGCTTCTTTGAGACCTTTACCGTGGCTCAGATCTTCCAGGCTGAGCGAGTAGCCGCGATAGGCTTCGCTCAGGCTGATCTTGGCCGGAGCCGCAGCGGCGAACTGCCGATTAATGCCGAAACCCAGGGTTTGCAGCGCGGCTTGCAGCGCCGGGCGCAGTGTCTGTACGCCGTTGGAGGGCGCCTTTGGGTAAGTCAGTTGCATGATGTCGCCCTCCTCAGTTTTTCACGGTGAAGTAAGTGTTGGTCCAGTTGCCGCCGCCGTTGTACGAACCGGGGAACGAGTTCAGCGCGCGGGTCGAGTAACCGTAGATCGAATCCGCGATCAGCAGGTAGTTGCCATTGGTGCCATAGATCACCAGAAAGTGCGCGCCGCCGCCGTACCAGGCGCAACGCAAGCCGATTGGACGGCCCATATTGATCTGGTTCTGAATGGCCGACATCTGCAGCGAGCCTTGATTCATGCCGTTGTAGCTGCGCGTGGTGCGCAGGGCGGAATCCAGATAGCCGTAGACGTTGCACGGGCCAGGCTGATTGCAGCAGTTGCGATCCAGTTCGCTGCTGGCCACCCCGCACTGAGTCCAGGACCCGGTGCCGTAGTAGTTGCCGACCGAGGCAGAAACCGCGGCCCAGCACCAGTTGGTCTGGGTTTGCGGCTGCATGCTGAAGTTGAGGCTGGCGGCAGCCAATGCTCGGGCTTGAGGGGCGTCTTCGACTTCGACCAGTTGCGCGTCGAGCAGATGACCGACCAGGCAGTTGGGCAGTGTGTCGCCGGTGATTCGGGTTGTTTCAGTGGTTAACATTTTTCAATCCTCCATGAGTGAAAACAAGCGTCCAGCTTGTGCGTGTGTAGCGTTGTTGCCGAGCCAGCGGCGTTCAAGGTTTGCCATGGTTGGTGGCGATTCCACTCTGGCTTGAGGTAACCCTAGATGTGAATATGCGTTTGTGCAAATAAATAAATGCGCTAGCGCATAATTGACACCAAAAAATCGCAGCCTTCAACAGCCCCATACCTATTTTGTAGGAACTGCCGAAGGCTCGGGCCGCGATCGGACGATCTTTTGATCTTGTGTTTAACCCTCAGTTTTCTTCTCAGCCGTACCCAGCTCTTTCAAACGCTGATCAATCAACTGGCACTTGTCCGGCAGATCGGCACTGGCCGTGCCTAAGTCCATCTTCTGCAATTCGGCGTTGATCTCTTTGGCCTTGGCCGGATTTTGCTGCGTCAGCTTGGTGACTTCCTTGGCCAGTTGCTCGCGTTTGGCGGTAGCTTCTTCTGGCGTGCAGGCCCAGACGGGCAGGGCGCAGGCCAGGCTGGCGGCGAGGGTGAGCCTGATCAGGGTTTTCATGGGATGGCCTCAGTTCCGGTTAAGACGGGGTAACCGGTTGAGGAGTTTTGCGCGGGGAAAGTTCAGTGAGCTTGCGTTCGACTTACAGGATTGACGCGCCGATGCATCGGTCGAATATCTTTTCAAGGAGGCTGTCGTCACAGTGGAACGAATGAATGCATGCGTCGATCCACTCCTCGCGCTCGACCGATCCCCAGTCGATCAGATAGCCTGCGTTGAAAATGATAAATTCGAACAAAATGCGTTGTGTGCGACCGTTACCTTCTCTGAAGGGGTGAGCCACGTTGAGTGTGCCGTAGGATTCGGCGACTGCTGAGACCAATTGGTCCCGTGAGAAGCTTTCGAACCAGCCTGCAGCAGCCATCTTCGAAAACTCTTTGGCAATCTCACCTTCAATGTATTCAGGGCTACAAAATCTGGTGCTGCCTTTGCTGATCGCCAGTGTTCGAATTTCTCCGGCCCACGCGTAGACTTTTTCAAACAGAGTGCGATGCACCTGTTTCAAAGTCGCGAGGCTGTATGGGGGTAAGACGAATTCCAACTGCACAGCTGCCATCTCGTTGATGTAGCGCTCTGCCTCGTCAAGGTCTTCGGCATTACGTAAGTCGAGCAGATTGATCATGACATCGGTGCCCGGATAGCAATCCGGGGCCTGGTCGGTGCCATACTTGTCGTCGCTCAAACTTTCACGAGCCGGACGGCGCTTAACGCCGCGTCTCTGGTCGGCAGTTTGATATCGCCATCGGACGGGGATGGGACAAAGCCTTCCAGGCGAAGGCTGGCCGCGAAATTGGCTTTACGGTGCTTCGCGAACCAGGTTTTTTTGGTTTGCAAACTCAGCTTTTCCATATGGGCCTCCTGAAATCTGTATCTGGCAATTGTAGTCGGCCGCAGACCTGACGACGTGATTGACTTAGCATCGCACATTCAAATGCGTCGTTGAACCCACTCGTCGCCACCGGGACCATATGTTGATAAAAGGTGTAAGAGATGCAGCAACGCCGGTGAGGTGTTAAACAAGCGGAGTTGCATCTACAGTGGATTTGAAGACTAAGTCTCATGACAGCAATTCGATTTAGCACCGCCCTCATACCGATCATGATGCCGCACCCACTCCATGATCTCGTCCTCATTCCGGCCCTTGGGCGTGAGGTCGAGGTAGTTGTAGGCGCCGACCAGCATGTCCAGCCCGCGTGCGTAGGTCGAGTAAGTGTGGAAAATCTCGCCGTTGGCGTCGCGGTAAAACACGCTCAGCCCGGGCATTTCTTCCTCGGCGCTGTCAGTCTTTTCGTAGTTGTACGTAGCCTTTCCTTCGGCAACATCTTCAGCGCGGGCGCACACGCCGAAGTCATAGTTGAAGTCGCATCCTTCTGACGAAACCCAGTCAAACTTCCAGCCCATCCTGCGTTTAAAGTCCTGGAATTCGTTAAACGGCGCGTGGGAAACCGCCACCACCGCAATATCGTGATGCGCCAGATGCTGATTGGCGCCGTCGATGTGGTCGGAAAGAAACGAGCAGCCAGGACAGCCTTCCTCCCAGCCCTTGGCGAACATGAAGTGGTAAATGATCAGTTGGCTGTGTTTGCCGAACAGGTCGGCAAGTTTCAGCTCTCCTTGCGGCCCCTGGAAGTGATAGTCCTTGTCGATCTTTACCCAAGGCAACGCTCGGCGTTGTGCGCTGAGGCGATCGCGTTCCTTGGTGAAGGCTTTTTCGTCTGCCAAGTGTTGAATGCGGGCGGCGAGCCATTCTTCGCGCGACACCACCGGATGATTCTGAACGTTCATGGAGAAATCTCCTGCGAGTTGAACCGTCTTTCACAGCCTAGTCGTCTGGCGCTATCGCAATTCGACAGACCGCCCGTCGGTCGCAGCGACGAATGCGGCTGAACGGCTACGATTGGCTCCGGTCACAACCTATGAACGCGCCATTAATCACGCGCACCGGAGGTTGTATCAGGATGACGACTTATAACTGGGATTTGATTGAGCGCTTGCTGCATGAAGTGCAGAACGGCGCCGGCCACAGCTTTGCGCCGCGCTCTGTCGCCGAAGATTATGCGGCAGCAAAAGCTGCGGCAGGCGAGCCGATCGATAATCTGGATCATCTAAAAACGCTGGCCTGTGACTATGAACGGATGTTGCTGCTGCGCGGTTACATTGGGCCACGTGGGGAAGATGAGGGCAGCACCGGTAACAACTTCAGCCTGACCCCGCGCGGCTCCAGCCTGTTGAGCATGATCGACAGCAGCATTCCCGGGAATGATCACCCGCGTCAGGTGCTGGATGATCAGGACGATGCGCTGGCGGAAGGGACGTTTGATGAAGTGGCTTCCAAGGCGCAGATTGCCTGAGTTTTATTAGAAGCAAGATCAAAAGATCGCAGCCTGCGGCAGCTCCTACACAATCCCTGTAGGAGCTGCCGCAGGCTGCGATCTTTTGATCTTTTGATCTTTAGCTCTGTTTTGCAGCTTTGAGGCATTTCAGATCATTGAAGTCTTTGCGCACCCCTTCAATCTTCTTCAACAACCGCTGGCGTTGCTCCGGCGTACTCTCCGCCATCAAGTCCACAAACAGCGAACGCGCCTGAGCTTCGGTATCGGCGTAGGCCTTTTGATAATCCGCCGTCCATAAACTCTCGCGATTGACCAGAAGCGTCTCGATCCGCTGTGGGAATTCTGCACTCTTGCGCTGGGCAACCGCCGCACTGAACTGCTTCTGCCAATGCACGCGGTTGGCAATCCACTGGGTGTTCTGATCACCCAGCGCAGTCGACCAGTTCACCACCCGTTGTTGCTGGGTTTTACTCAGCGGGCCAAGCCAGTCATTCAGGCGTTTTTGCATGCGCTCGCTGCGTTCGGCAATCTGCTGTGCCAGCGGCGGCTTGAGGTATTCCTGCTCACGTTTGCGCTGATCCTTGGCGAACGCATCGTTCATCTCCGCGACCTGCTTGTCGTCCAGACCTTGCAGCAATTCGATGGCCGATGGAGTGATCTCCTGTGCCGTTTCAGCAATCGCCTTTTTGGCCTCAAGCGTGCGGGCCTGAAGGGCGGCATCAGTGACCTGATTGGTCTCGACCATCACCTGCAAGCGGTCCAGCCAGTCCAGATAACCCGGTAGTTGCGTGCTGCAGTGCCAGCTCAGGTGTTCGCGCAGGCGTTCGTTGAACCAGCTTTTTTGCTCGCCGTTCATGTCCAGGTAGTCGCCGAGCGTCCACGGAATGATCACGTCGAGGTTGCGGTAGGCCAGGCCAACGCGGCTGCAAGCGCCGAGGGCGAGGGAGACAATCAGCAGAACGGCGATGTTTTTGCACCAGCGAGACATGGGCGAATCCTTGCGTGAGCCTGGCTTCGGGAAACTGATTCTTATGTGAACGCAGGATGGACCCGGCAGTTCAGCCGATCAATAGAACGTGCGCTGGGCCTTGAGCGTGACCAGTCCGTCGCACTCGCTGTTATGCCCGGAGTAGGCCGAGCAGTCGCTGCCGCTGAGGCTCGAATTGCTGTAGGTCAGGTCGAGATCGACGCCCATGAACGGCCGGGAAAATTTCACCGACCAATCGGTAAAACTGCTGACATAACCGCCGTCCACCGAAACCGGTGTGGTGAGCTCATGGGTGGTGTATTTCATGCTGATCCCGATGCCGAACGGCTGGTTGCCGCCGAGGTCGGCGAACAGCGTGCTGTTCTGTTTATCCGGGTCGTTGCTGAATGCAGCGCCGAAACGGCTGCCGAGCAAAGTCAGGCCACCGAACAACTCCTGGCTGTCGAGGGTATCGACCTTCGGGTAGCTGTAATGAATCATGCCGATTTCGTAGCCGAGGGTCTGGTCGAAGGGTTGCTTGAAGCCAACGTAGGAGTCGATTTCCAGATTCTTCCCCGGCGTGATACCCATGCTCGGCGACCACTGGCCGATGTACAGGCCGCTGTTGTGCGTCAGATCAAGGCCGCCGTGAAACGAGCCGACCGCTGACGGTTTGACCAGGCCTTCAGCCATGCTGCGGCTGGGCGTGGTGCCGAGTTTGAGGTCGAAGTCGCCGAGTTCGCGTTGGAAAATCTGCGCGTGCGCAGTCATTGAGGCCAGCAGACTTGCGAGAAATAAACAGATGGTTTTGAGCATGCGTCACTCCATGAGCAGCGAGCGCAGGGGATAAAAACCTGCTGAAACGCTTGATCCAGACGCGTGCAAGGATACCGACGAATGATCGGCGTTGAGGGCCGTTCGTCGATTTATGCGTTATTGATTTGGAATATGTTTAAAGCGAGGAGGGTGTTGCGCGGTTCCAGTCCAGACGCTTCGAAACGCAAAGCGTCTCTGGACGGGGGTATTCCGGTATTACTTTTTGCCCAGGCTGATCTGCTTGGACGGGCCGAACGTCTGGCCGCTGACGCCTTTGGCAATTTGCTGAATCTCACCGCCGGACTTCAGAAACGCTGCGATCTGATTGTTGATCGATTCGCTGGTTTCAACGGCTGGAGCTGGCTTTGCTTTGCTGGTGGATGCTTTTACACGCATGGCGGCCATTAACCTGTAGAAAAGTAACTCGGCCAGGCATCGTACAGTAAATACTTGACAGTTGCTTGGTAAATATCTCCCGGAATAACCCACCCCGTCACTGAGATATTCTCGATTAATTAACCGGAATATTGCGCTAACCTGCTGTTTTAAATAACAACATTAAGCAGATTTGCGCGTGATGCAGGTGAGCGTAGCCACCGGCAAGCGCTGACGCTGGTCTGACGAGCGGCGGCTGGCCCACGGTAAACGCTTGATTCTCAAGCTCTACAGCAGATTTTCTGCCGACCACGGATCTGCCAGCGATCCCACCGGGCAAAAACGGGTAGAATGCCGCCCACGCAATGAGGGTATTGGAAATGGCTTTAGTCGGGCGCTACAACAGTTTGCAAGTGGTTAAACACACTAACTTCGGTTTATATCTGGACGGCGGTGCCGATGGCGAGATTCTTTTGCCCAACCGTTATATCCCTAAAGATATTCCAAGCGAAGATGAAGATTGGCTCAACGTTTTCATTTATCTGGACAGCGAAGACAAACTTCTCGCCACCACTGAAAAGCCTAAAGTTCAGGTCGGTGAATTTGCCAGTTTGAAAGTAGTTGAAGTCAACAGCATCGGTGTGTTCCTCGATTGGGGCTTGCCGAAGGATCTGTTGCTGCCGTATTCCGAAGAAAAACGTCAGATGACGGCCGGCGAATACTGCGTGGTGCATGTCTACCTCGACAAACACACCCGCCGCATCACCGCCACGGCGCGTCTGGATCGTTATCTCGACAAGACACCGGCCAACTACAGCGTGGGTCAGGAAGTCGATTTGCTGGTTGCCGAACCCACTGACATGGGCTTCAAGGCGATCATCAACAACAAGCACTGGGGTTTGATCCACAAGAACGAAATCTTCAAATTCATGCGCGCCGGCATGAGCGAGAAAGGTTTCATCAAGGAAGTGCGCGCCGACGGCAAGATCAGCTTGAGCCTGCAACCAGTGGGTCAGGAAGCCGCGAGCAGCCTGAACTCGAAGATCCTCGCCAAGTTGCGCGACAACGACGGCACCTTGCCGGTCAGCGACAAGAGCGATCCGGCGCTGATCAGCAGCCTGTTCGGCGTGAGCAAGGGCAACTTCAAGAAGGCCATCGGTGCGTTGTACAAGGATGGCAAGATCATCATTCATGCGGATCGCATTGAACTAACCTGATCACCGCCGGCCCCATGTAAGACATAGAGGGCGGCGTGATGAAGAGAAATTTGATTGCCTATGTCGCCACGCTGGCGGCATTTCTAATGCTCGACGGGCTCTGGCTCGGCGTCCTGATGGCGCCGACCTATCGCGAACTGCTTGGTCCGCTGATGCTCGAAAAACCGTTGCTGGTGCCAGCAGCGGTTTTTTATTGCCTGTACGTTTTAGGTTGCCTGATGTTCGTGGTTTTACCCGCACTGAC
Organism: Pseudomonas sp. TWP3-2; assembly: GCF_049897765.1. Taxonomy (NCBI): domain Bacteria; kingdom Pseudomonadati; phylum Pseudomonadota; class Gammaproteobacteria; order Pseudomonadales; family Pseudomonadaceae; genus Pseudomonas; species Pseudomonas sp. TWP3-2. The sequence continues at coordinate 27,544 of NZ_JAFCWW010000009.1, forward strand.
CTGGCAGAGCGCCGCGCGCATGGGTGCACTGCTCGGGCTGGTGGCGTACGGCACTTATGATCTGACCAATTGGGCGACGTTGCGCGGATGGTCGGTGCAAGTGTCGTTGATGGATTGGGCGTGGGGGACGTTGGCTACGGCGGTGGCTTGTACGGTGGGGTTTTTGGTCGCACGCAAGGTCACTGGTTCGAACTCGTAATGTGTTTGGCCAGTGCGGGCCTCATCGCTGGCAAGTCGAATCGTCGCACCGCAGCTCCCACAGGTTTTGTGGTCGGTCGCAAATTCTGAATACGACGCGGACACTGTGGGAGCCGGGCTTGCCCGCGATTGACGGCGCAGCCGGCAGCCATTCACCGCTGACGCCACGGGAGAAACAAATGTCTTTTCCAGACGGCTTTTTCTGTCTGACTGATTGATAATCCTCGGCACTGTTTTTGACCATTGGATGGCCACCATGTTGGGTGTTTTCGAGGTTTCGCGATGAGCATCACTCGGCGCAACGCCGACGGTTTTGCCCTGCAAGTGATGATCGGCCTGTGCCTGATCTGGGGCGTTCAACAAGTGCTGATCAAGTGGGCCGCCACCGACATTGCGCCGGTGATGCAGGCAGCGGGGCGTTCAGGGATTTCCGCATTGCTGGTGGGATTGCTGATCTGCTGGAAGGGCGGCTGGGATCAGGTCGGCAGTACCTGGAAGGGCGGCCTGCTGGCCGGTGGGCTGTTCGGTCTGGAGTTCCTGTTTATCTCCGAAGGCTTGCAACTGACCACGGCGGCGCACATGTCGGTGTTCCTTTATACCGCGCCGATTTTCACCGCATTGGGCGTGCATTTTCTGTTGCCAAGTGAACGCCTGCGGCCGGTGCAGTGGCTGGGGATTTTCCTCGCGTTTGTCGGCATCGCCATCGCGTTTGCCGGCGGCGTGTCGTGGGACAACCTTGACCGGCGCATGCTGCTCGGCGATGCCCTTGGCGTGCTGGCCGGGGCCAGTTGGGGCGCGACCACCGTAGTCGTGCGCGCCTCGCGCCTGTCGGAAGCGCCGGTGACGCTGACGCTGTTCTACCAGTTGATTGTCGGCTTCATCGGTTTGCTGGCGATCGCTTTGCTCAGCGGGCAGATCACCCATGTCAGCCTGACAGCGGTAGCAGTGGGCAGCGTGCTGTTTCAAGGGCTGGTGGTGTCGTTCTTCAGCTACTTGACGTGGTTCTGGCTGCTGCGACGTTATCTGGCGGCCAACCTGGCAGTTTTTTCGTTCATGACGCCGTTGTTCGGCGTGACCTTTGGCGTGGTGCTATTGGGCGAAGAATTGAGCCTGAACTTCATCATCGGCGCGGTGCTGGTATTGCTCGGTATCACGTTCGTCAGCGCCGAGCAGTGGGTACGCCGGCGTCTGCGTAAGGCTTTGGGCCAATCCTGATCAATTCAGTAACAGATCATTGCGGATTTGCCCGAGCATTGCGTAGGACTTCGGACTATTATCAGTGCGAAGCGACCTCAGAATTCCGGCCGCTCAGCACTACCCTGAAGGGGGCATGACGATGAAAGAGAAAATTCAAAACTGGCTGCACGATTTGGGTGTTGCTCTGGGCTTGATCGAACCGCCAATGCAACCGATCCCGATTCGCACCGATGACGAACAGCGTCGGCGTCAGCAACGTCGGCGGTAATGCCCCCGGGCTGAAGGGTCGCACGATTTAGAGATCAAAAGATCGCAGCCTTCGGCAGCTCCTACAGAAATCAGTGTAGGAGCTGCCGAAGGCTGCGATTTTTTGCTTTGTGCAGGCGAAAAAAAACGGGTGTGGCAACCGACGCCACACCCGTCGAAGAAACGTGTTGCTATTGCTTCAGCTTAAATCGCACTGGCGGCGATGGCCGGGCGGCGGGACATCAGACTGACCAGCACAAAACTCACCAGACCCACACCGAGGCTGTAATAGATCGGCGTGTTGGCATCCAGACCATCCTTGAACATGAACAACAGCGCCGTGGCGAAGCCCAGGCCCATGCTGGCGATGGCGCCGGCGGTGGTGGCGCGCTTCCAGAAAATTGCGCCCATCAGCGGGATCAGCATGCCGCCAACCAGCAGGTTGTAGGCCAGCGTCAGCGCACTGATCACATCATTGACCACCAGCGCGATGCCCAGCACCACGATACCGGTCAGCAAGGTGAACAGACGGTTGATACGCAAGCTCGACGGCTTGCCGCCGCGCAGCTTCGGCAGCAGGTCTTCGGTCAGTGTGGTGGCAGCGGCGAGCAGGCCGGCGCTGGCGGTGGACATCATCGCCGCCAGTGCCGCAGCGATCACCAGCCCCCGGATGCCGTCCGGCAGCGACAGTTTGACGATGGCGGCGAAGGCGTTGTTGACGTTATCCAGATCCGGGATCAGCACATGCGCCGCCATGCCGATCAGCGCGCACGCCAGGCCGTAGACGATGCAGTAGATGCCGGCGATGCTGCCCGCGTATTGCGCGACTTTGGCGGTCTTGACTGTGAACACCCGTTGCCAGATGTCCTGACCGATCAGGATGCCGAAGAAGTAGATCATGAAGTAGGTGATGATCGTGTCCCAACCGATCGTGGTGAAACTGAAGGCGGTGGCCGGCAGCTTCAGCACCAGTTCGTCCCAGCCGCCGACGCGGTACAGGCAGATCGGCAGCAGGATGAACATCAGGCCGACGGTCTTGATGATGAACTGGACGATGTCAGTCAGGGTCAGCGACCACATGCCGCCGATGGCCGAGTAGATCACCACCACGCCACCACCGACGAGTACCGAGACCCAGAATGGCAGGTCAAACAACACTTGCAGCACGGTGCCGATGGCGAGGATCGAGGTCACGCCGATCATCAGCGCGTACGCCAGCATGATTACCGCGCTCGCTGAGCGGGCCATCGGGTTGTAGCGTTTTTCCAGCACCTGGGTGACGGTGTAGATCTTCAGTTTCAGCAGCGGTTTGGCGAGGAACAGGTTCAGCGCGACGATGCCGCAACCGAGCGCCGCGCACAGCCAGAAACCGGAAATCCCGTGCACGTAACCCAGACGCACAGTGCCGACGGTCGAAGCACCGCCGAGAACCGTTGCGGCCATGGTGCCCATGTACAGGCTCGGGCCAAGGTTGCGACCAGCGACCAGAAAATCTTCATTGGTCTTGGCTTTGCGCATGCCGAAGTAGCCGAGCAAAAGCATGCCGGCGGCGTAGATGAGGACGACGAATAAATCCAAAGCCATGGTGGCGTGTCTCCGATTGTCTTTTTTATGGTGAGGCTGAATTGCGTTGCTGTGGCGGGCTGTTGTGGCGAGGGAGCTTGTCGAATCGTCGCACCGTCCCGCTGGGCTGCGAAGCGGCCCCAAGTCTTGCAACCGAGTTTCTTCAGTGAAACTCAACCGATGCTCTGCGACTGCTGCGCAGTCGAGCGGGAGCAAGCTCCCTCGCCACAAAAACTCCAATCCTTCAGAAATTCTTTGCTACTCAGGCAGCCTGACGCAGTGCCGGTTTTACTCCGCCTTCACGGCGCGCATCCTTCGGGCCGTACACCGCCGGCGGTTCCGGGAACAGGCTGAGCAGCATCAGGTACAGCAGCGAGGCCAGGCCGAGGGTCACCAGCAGGCTGATGTCGATGCCACCGGCCAATTCACCCAGCGGGCCGACGAACTGCCCCGGCAAGTTGACGAAGCACAAACCCACTGCCGCGCTCGGGATCCACGCGCCCAGGCCGCGCCAGTTCCAGCCGTGGCTGAACCAGTAGCGCCCGCCCTGTTCGCCGCGAGTGAACACTTGCAGGTCATCCGGGCAGTAGAAGCCGCGACGCACCACCAGGCCGATGATCATGATCACCATCCATGGCGTGGTGCAGGTGATGATGAGGACAGCGAAGGTCGACACGCTCTGCACCAGATTCGCCGCGAAGCGTCCGATGAAGATAAAGGCAATCGACAGCACTCCGATCAGCAGCGTCGCCTTGACCCGCGACAGCAGGCGCGGAAACACGCTGGACATGTCCAGCCCGGTGCCATACAGCGAGGTGGTGCCGGTGGACATGCCGCCAATCACTGCAATCAGGCACACCGGCAGGAAGAACCAGCTCGGCGACACCGCAAGCAGACCACCGACATAGTTGTTGGCCGCGATGTAGTCCGGGGCCTTGATCGCCACAATGGTCGCGGTGGTCAGGCCGAACAGGAACGGAATCAGCGTCGCCAGTTGTGCGGCGATCACTGCGAACATGATGCGGCCCTTCGGCGTGTCTCGCGGGATGTAGCGTGACCAGTCGCCGAGGAACGCACCGAAGGAAATCGGGTTGCTCATGGCGACCAGTGCCGCACCGATGAACGCCGCCCAGAACCCGGCCTGACCCAGGGCCAGGCTGCCGGCGTACTGGCTGTCGAACGCAGGAGCGAAGGCAAAGATGCCGAGCAAAAACAACAGGCTCGCGGCCCACACCGCAATGCGGTTGACCCACAACATGAAGCGGAAGCCGTAGATGCAGACTGTCAGCACCAGAAGCGCGAACAAGCCGTAGGCCAGGCCCAGCGTCAGGTCGGTTTCCGGCAGGCCGATCAAGCGTTTGGCGCCGCCGACCAGCGCATCGCCCGAACTCCACACCGAGAGCGAGAAGAACGCGATAGCCGTCAACAACGACAGGAAGGAACCGACGATCCGCCCATGCACGCCGAAGTGCGCACCGGAAGACACGGCGTTGTTGGTGCCGTTGAGCGGGCCGAACAGACCCATCGGCGCGAGGATCAGTGCACCGACCAGCACGCCCAGCACAATCGCCCAGACACCGGCCTGAAACGACAGACCGAACAGCACCGGGAAACTGCCGAGCACGGCGGTGGCAAAGGTGTTGGCGCCGCCGAAGATCAAGCGAAACAGATCGCTGGGTCGGGCGTCACGCTCATGATCCGGGATCTGTTCGACCCCGTTTGTTTCAATGCTGCTAAGGCTTTTTTCGTTGTTGTTGTTATTCATGATCTGCTCCGATCATAAAGGCGCGCTCATCGTGCGTGAGCGTCACCTGTCTTGGCTAAGGGGATGGCAGCCCTTCCGGCATTGCGGACAAATGTTCGTGGCAGGCCAGCCAATGGCCTTGTTGTTCTAGGCTCGACGTTTGTTTCTTGAAAACAATCGTCTCGCGCTCCTGGCTGAAGTGTTGCTCCCCTTGCATGCGCAGCTCGGTGGCCACGTCATGGATGAAAATCGCCACGTCACCTTGCAGGCTGACGAAGGCGTTGCTTGAGGTGCAGGAAAGCACCTCGAAGCCATCCTCGGCGCGCCAGCGGTCCCACAACGCCTGATAGGCATCGCGCGACAGCAGCGGTTGGTCGAGGGTGTAGAACACGAAGCTTGCGTCGCTGCTGAATGCAGCGAAGTAAGCTTCGCGATCATTGCGGGCAAACGCCGTCACCAGATCGGCAGCGGCTTTCAGAACCTGATCGAGCTCGTTCATGACCGATCCTCAGCGATGGACGACGCCAGGCAGTACGCAGAGCATTTCGTACAGCAGGTTGGCGGCCAGCAGCGAGGTGTTGCCGGTGGTGTCGTAAGCGGGCGAGACTTCTACCAGATCGCAGCCGATCAGGTCGAGGCCTTGGCAGCCGCGAATGATTTCAATTGCCTGAATGGTCGTCAGACCACCGATTTCCGGGGTGCCGGTGCCCGGCGCCCAGGCCGGATCGATGCCGTCAATGTCGAAACTCAGGTACACCGGCCCGCCGCCGACTTTCTCGCGCACTTCAGCCATCAACGGCGCCAGCGACTTGTGCCAGCACTCTTCGGCCTGCACCACGCGGAAGCCCTGATCGCGGCTCCAGTTGAAGTCATCAGCGGTGTAGCCCTGCGCGCGCAGACCGATCTGCACCACACGATCACAGTCCAGCAGGCCTTCTTCGACAGCGCGACGGAAGGTGGTGCCGTGGGCGATTTTCTCGCCGAACATGTGATCGTTGACGTCAGCGTGAGCATCGATGTGCACCAGACCGACCTTGCCGTGTTTTTTGTGAATCGCACGCAGGATCGGCAAGGTGATGGTGTGGTCGCCACCCAGGGTCATCGGGATCGCGTTGTGTTCGAGGATGTTGTCGTAGGCTTCTTCGATGATGCGCACGGCGTCGAGCAGGTTGAAGGTGTTGATCGCCACGTCACCGATGTCGGCGACCGACAGCGAGTCGAACGGAGCGGCGCCGGTGGCCATGTTGTACGGGCGGATCATCACCGATTCGGTGCGAATGTCGCGCGGCCCGAAGCGAGTACCGGGGCGCAGCGACGTACCGATGTCCAGCGGCACGCCAACGAAGGCAGCGTCCAGACCGGCAGCGGTTGGCAAGTGGGGGAGTCGGAGCATGGTGGCGATGCCGCCGAAGCGCGGCATTTCATTGCCGCCCAGTGGTTGGTGAAGAATCTTGTCCACGGGTAAGGCCTCATCGTCATTGTTTTATTTATGTCGGCGCGCCGGTTTCATGGAGGAAGGGCGCCGCTGGGGGCCGATTCTGCGAAATGTAGTGACGGGGAAGAATCGCTACGGGCAAATACTTAGTTCAGATTTTTCTAAACTAATGGGCGATGGCGGATTAGACTTTGTTGCCCTCACCCCAGCCCTCTCCCGGAGGGAGAGGGGGCTGATCTCCATGGCTTTCAAATCCTCAGTTCGACTCGAGGTATCAGGTCGATGTAGATCCTGAGAACAACTCCGTAGGCTCCCTCTCCCTCCGGGAGAGGGCTGGGGTGAGGGGCAGTTCCCACAGATAACTCGAAAGCCGGGAGTAACCCATGGCCAACGCTCTACCCGACCTGAAACTCCTGCGCATCTTCACCAGCGTGGTCCGCCATCAAGGCTTCGCCAACGCGCAGCAGGAACTCAACCTGTCGACCTCGGCCATCAGCACCTACATGAGCCAGCTCGAAGCCGCGCTCGGACTGGTGCTGTGTCATCGCGGCAGGGGCGGGTTCAGTCTGACCAGCAAAGGCGAGCTGTTTCATCAGGAAACCCTGCGCCTGCTGGCCGAACTCGAAGGCTTCGAGCAATACGCCGCCGCGCTCAAGGGCGAACTGCGCGGCACGCTCAACCTCGGGGTGATCGACTCCACGGTCAGCGACAAGGCCTTGCCTTTCGCCGAGGCCATCGGTGCCTATAGTCAGGAACACCCGGCGGTACATTTGCATCTGTCGGTGATGAGCCCGTATGAACTGCAGCTCGGCGTACAGGACAATCGCCTCGACCTGGCCATCGGCGCGTTTTCCACGCGCATGAGCGGGCTGGTGTACATGCCGCTGTACCGCGAGCAGCACTGGTTGTATTGCAGCAGCCGGCATCCGTTGTTCAACGAACGGCGGATTCCCGAGCAAGTCATCACCCAGCAGCGTATGGTCGGGCGCGGTTACTGGAGCCAGGCCGAACTGGCCCGCCACGGTTTCAAACACAGCGCCGCGACGGTGGAAAGTATGGAAGCGCAGCTGATTCTGGTGCTGTCCGGCGCCTACGTCGGTTACTTGCCGGAGCACTACGCGCAAGCCTGGGCCGACAAGGGTGATCTGCGCGTATTGCTGCCGGCGACCTTCGGTTATCAGGCGCCGTTTTCGATGATCATGCGCCGCGGCCGCAGTCGCGAACCGCTGATCCAGACCTTCCGCGATCTGCTCAAAGCACAGCTCAATCAGGCTTGAGCTTGAAGGAAAAGTAACCATGTCCAGACTCCAATGCCCGCGCTGCCTGCGCCCACAAACCCACTGCCTGTGCCCGCTGATCCCCAGCCTCGACAGCCGCACCCGGGTGTTGCTGTTGCAGCATCCGAGCGAGGTCAGTCATGCACTGAACACCGCGCGGCTGGCTGCGCTGGGGTTGACCAATGCCGAGCTGATTGTCGGGGAAGTGTTCGAGGATCTGCCGGCGCTGCTGAATCAGCCGGGGTATCGGGCGCGTTTGTTGTTTCCCGCCGAGGATGCGCAGCCGATGCAGGCTTATGCCGCGTCTGATGAACCGCTGCTGCTGGTGGTTCCGGATGGCACCTGGCGCAAGGCGCGTAAGATGCTGCACCTGAATCCGCTGCTGGCGGCGTTGCCACGGGTGACGCTGGCGGATGGCGGGGTGTCGCGGTATCGCTTGCGCAAGGCACCGGGGCCAGGGGCGTTGTCGACGATTGAGGCGATTGTTCAGGCGTTGCAGACTCTGGAAGCGCCGACTTCATTCGAACCATTGCTCAAGCCGTTCGAAGCGTTGATCGAAGGGCAGATTGCGGCGATGGGGCAGGAAACTTACCAAAAGAATCATGGTGGCTGAAGATCAAAAGATCGCAGCCTTCGGCAGCTCCTACAAGGGTGTACGCGATCCTCCTGTAGGAGCTGCCGAAGGCTGCGATCTTTTGATGTTATCTTTCGCGCATCGCCTCGGTCCGGGCTTTGAGCACCGGTTTCAGCAGGTAATCCAGCACACTTTTCTCCCCGGTAATAATGTCCACCGTCGCGACCATCCCCGGAATGATCAGCAGCGGTTTCACGTCCCCGCCCAAATGGTTTTTATCGGTGCGCACCTGAATCAGGTAGAAGCTGTTGCCCTTGTCATCGGTGATGGTGTCCGCGCCGATCAGTTCGAGCTTGGCGCTCAGCCCGCCGTAGATCGTGTAGTCGTAAGCGCTGAACTTGACCATGGCTTTCTGGCCCGGATGCAGGAACGCCACGTCTTGCGGACGCACCTTGGCTTCGATCAGCAGGTTGTCTTCCAGCGGCACGATTTCCACCATGTCACTGCCCGGCTGCACCACGCCGCCGATGGTGTTGACCTTCATTTGCTTGATCACCCCGCGCACCGGCGAGGTCACCGTGGTGCGGCTGACACGGTCGTCGATGGCGATGCTCGACGCGGTGATTTTCGACAGGTCGGTGCGTTTCTCATTGAGCTCCTTGGCCGCTTCCGAACGAAAGGTCTGCTCCGATTCGTCGATCTTGCTTTTGATCTCGTTGATCGCCGATTCGGCGCGCGGGATCGCCAACGTCGTGGCGTTCAGCGAGCCGCGAATTTCCACTGCGCTGCGTCTTAACCGGAGGATTTCCACAGGCGACACCGCACCGGTTTTCACCAGCGGTTCGGACATGTTCATCTCTTGTTGCAGCAACGCCAGGCTGGAACTGAACTGCCCCTGTTTCGAGCGAAATTCGGCCAGCTCTTGAGTCTTCTGCCGCAGCTGTTCGGTGAGAGTGCGCTGTTCGCTGGCCAGACGGCGTTGGCGCTGCTCATGCAGTGAGCGCTCGTCTTCGGCGACTTGCGGGGCTTTGGCAATCACTTCTGCCGAGAGCTTGAACGGCCGACCTTCAGCCTCGGCGGACAAGCGTTCGACTTGCGCGGTCAAGGCATAACGATCAGCCTCGCTCTCGCCTTTGTTCGAACGAAAACGCGTGTCATCCAGGCGCAGCAGGGTGTCACCCTTGGCGACCATTTGCCCTTCGCGCACGAAGATCTCAGTAACGATCCCGCCCTCAAGATTCTGGATCACCTGGATCTTGCTCGATGGAATCGCCTTGCCTTCGCCCATGGTCACTTCCTGCAGCACGGCGAACTTGGCCCAGACCAGCGCACTGATCAGCAACCCTGCCGCCAGCCACACGGTGATGCGCGACCAGCGCGGCGAATCCTGCAACGAGGCGCCGGCGGTTTCCGGCATGAACTCGACTTCGGCACTCTTGCCGAAACTGTCGAAGTAGCCGCGATCTTTCGATGAAGCAGACATGCGCAACTCCTAGACCGCCGCCGAGCCGACACGGCCCTTGCGCAGTGCATCGATGACCGCTTCTTTCGGACCGTCGGCGACGATCCGGCCGTTGTCCAGCACCAGCAAGCGATCCACCAGACTCAGCATCGAGGTGCGGTGGGTGACCAGCAGCAGCGTCTTGCCTTGCACCCACCCGTGCAGTTTCTGGCGCAGGGCGTCTTCGCTGCTGTTGTCCATGGCGCTGGTGGGTTCGTCGAGCAGCATGATCGGCGGATCGAGCAACAGCGCCCGCGCCAGCAACACCGCTTGGCGCTGGCCACCGGAAAGCAGTTGCCCGCGCTCGCCCACCGGCCGGTCGAAACCCTGCGGATGTTGGCGCGCCAGTTCGGTGACTCCGGTCAGTTCGGCGACTTCGAGCATGCGCGCATCGCTGACGTAACGCGCGCCGAGGGTCAGGTTGTCGCGCAGGCTTCCGGCCAGCAGCGGCAAGTCGTGGGCGACGTAGCCGATCTGTTGGCGCAGGTCGGCGACATCCAGTTGCCGCAGGTCGAGGCCGTCGAGCAGGAGCTGGCCTTCCTCCGGTTCATAGAAGCCCATCACCAGCCGCGCCAGCGTGCTTTTGCCCGAGCCGCTGCGACCGATGATGCCGATGCGTTCGCCAGCCTGCATGCTGAAGCTGATGTTGTTCAGGGCCGGAGCGTTCTGGCCGTTGTAGTGAAAAGTCACGCCGTTGACCTCCAGCGCGCCTTGCAATTGCGTGCGCTCCAGCGGCCGTTGTTTGCCGTCGCGTTCCTGCGGCAGCGACATCAGCGCGTCGGTGCTTTTCATCGTCAGTTGCGCTTGCTGGTAGCGGGTGATCAGCCCGGCGATCTGCCCCAGCGGTGCGAGCACGCGGCTGCCGAGCATGTAGGTCGCGACCAGCGCACCGACGCTGAGGTTGCCGGCAATGATGCTGTAGACCCCGGCGACAATCGTCGCCATCCCGGAAAACTGCTGGATGAACAACGTGCCGTTGGTGGCCAGCGCCGACAGATTGCGCGCATGGCTGTCGAGGCGGGTGAGGGCGCCGTGGGTGCTTTCCCATTTGTGCTGGCGCTCGCTCTCGGCGCTGCACGCCTTGAGGGTTTCCAGGCCGCCGAGGGTTTCGATCAGCAGCGCCTGACGCTCGGCGCCAAGGCTCAAACTCTTCTGCACGGTGTCGCGCAGGCGCGCCTGAATAATCATGGCGAAAATGATCGTCAGCGGGAACGCCAGCAGCGGAATGACCACCAGCCAGCCGCCGAGCAGGCCGATCACCACCAGCATCAGCACCACAAACGGCAGGTCGATCAAACTGGTCAGGGTCACGGCGGTGAGGAATTCACGCAGGCCCTGAAAGTCATGAATGCTCTGCGCGAATCCGCCGATGGTCGCCGGCCGCGCCTTCATCGACATGCCGGTGATGCGTTCAAATAAAGTCGCGGAAAGGATCACATCGGTTTTCTTGCCGGCGGTGTCCAGCAAGTGCGCGCGCACCACCCGCAGTACCAGTTCGAAACCGGTGCCGATCAGCAGGCCGATCGACAGCACCCACAAGGTTGAGGTGGCCTGGTTCGGCACCACGCGGTCGTAGGTCTGCATGACGAACAGCGGCACCATCAGGCCCAACAGGTTGATCAGGAAACTGGCGAGGATTGCGTCGCTGTACAGCCATTTCGACAGCTTCAGCGTGTCGCGAAACCATGCCTGCACGCGTGGCACCAAGGGTGAGCGCAGGTCTTCGAGTTCGTGCCTCGGCCGGGCGAACAGCGCCTGACCGGCGTAGTGTTCGGTGAGTTCTTCACGGCTGACCCATTGCTCGCCGCCATCGGCTTCGCTGGGCAGAATCAGTGCCTTGCCGTCGTCGCCGAAGCGCCGCAGCACGGCGGTACGACCATCGTTGAGCAACAGTAGAATCGGCAAGTTGAGTGGCGAGATGTCTTTCAGTTCACGCCGTAACAATCGAGCCTGCAACCCGGCCCGGGCCGCTGCACGGGGCAGCAGGTCGAGGCTCAGGCGTTGTTTGTTCAAAGGCAACCCGGCACTCAGGCTGGCGCGACTGACTGTCGCGCCGTGGAGTTTGCAGAGGATCAACAGACCGTCGAGTAACGGATCATCGAAGCTCAGCCGCGGATCGATCCCGGTGTTGCCGGGTTCCATGCTGGTCATATTGATCGCTCCCGGAGATGACTGGCCAAGTACCTGTGGCGAGGGAGCTTGCTCCCGCTTGAGTGCGCAGCACTCACAAAATCTTCATCGTTGAACGATCTTGGGGTTGCTGCGCAACCCGGCGGGAGCAAGCTCCCTCGCCACAGAGCGATCATTTCAACTCGGGCAGGCGCGCTTCGTTTTTCACCTCGCTGGACGCAATCGCATCCGCTGGCAGCACCACCCGTTGTTTGCTCAGCAGTTGGCCCATGTTGGCCAGCACGCGGTACATCGAGTACTCCTCGGTGTAGCGCACTTCGACGTAGCGGCGGTTGGCGTTGTACAGCTCGTTTTCACTGTCGAGCAAGTCGAGCAGGGTGCGTTGGCCCAAGCCGAACTGATCCTGATAAGCCGCACGCACGCGTTTGGTGGTGTCGGCGTATTCGCGGGCGGTCGGGGTTTGTTTCTTGGCGTTGGTCATGGCGTTCCACGCCAGACGAATGTTCTCGTTGAGCTGACGCAGCGCGTTGTTGCGGATGTCCATCGCCTGGTTGATGTCATGCGCATTGGCGGCCAGACGCGCCTTGTCGCTGCCACCACGGAACAGGTTGTAGTTCATCACCACGCCGACGCGCCATTCGTTGTCGTGGCCTTCGTCACCCTGCACATTGTTGTTGGCGCCGACTGCCGCTTCAGCATCGAAGCGTGGATAGAACGGCGATTTGGCGACTTCGTACTGGCTCTCGGCTGACTGCACGTCGGCCTGCGCAGACTTCAGATAAGGATTGTTCTCGACCATGCTTTGCTGGGCTTCGCGCAGGTCGGTAGGCAATTCGCCGCGAGTCGAGGCCGGGGTTTCCAGCTCATCGGGCATACGTCCGACCACGCTGTAGAAATTCGCTTCGGCGTCGGCCAGATCGACTTCGGCAGTGTCGAGGTTGTTCTGCGCCAGCGCTTTACGTGCAACCGATTGGTCGGAGTCGGCGGTGCTGCCGATGCCGCGCTCGGTGCGCAGCCCGATCTGATCATTCACGCGCAAGTGGGCCTGCAAGTTGTTGGTGGCGAGGGTCACCAGTTCGCGGCGCTTGAGCACTTCGAGGTAGACCTCGATGGTGCGCAGGGCCAGATCCTGAGCGGTGCCTTGCGCGTAGTAAGCGCGCGAGTTGGACACGCCTTTGGTGCGCTCGACCTCGTTGGCGGTATTGAAACCGTCGAAGATCATCTGCCGCATGCGCAATTCGGACTGGGTGTAGGTGAGGATTTCAGTGTTGTGATTACCCAAAGCCCGAGTATTGGTGTTGTCGCTGTAGCCGCGCCCGTAAGCGGCGTTCAAGTCGACGGAAGGGTAGAAGCCCCCCTTGGCGACTTTCACCTGTTCATCAGCCGACAGGCGCGCATCCACGCGCGAAGCCAATTCGGGGTGCGTGGCGATAGTGCTCTGGATGGCTTCGGTGAGGTTCATGGCCTGGGCTTGAGAAGTGCAAGCCATGGCCAGCAAAACCGCGCTGCAGAGGGGGGTTAAAACGCGCATGGGTGCATCTCCCTGAGTCCTGATGGTATTTCGTTGTCGCCAATTATTTGACGTCTTTTATAGTGAAAAGCGTTTCATGCCTGTAACAACAGAGCTAAGAACATCCTGAAGCGTAGCTAAGAAAAAATTTTCATAACGGTTATTCCAAAAAAAACTTATGCGCTTCTCGAAATCCGGCACATTGTTCCACTCGAAAGCCTTTGTTTCATGCGCTTTAGGGAGCACAAAAAGGCTTGAGGAAAGTTCCAATCAACTTTGCGACATACGGCGAAGTACTGCTAAAGGGGAGGGACGCGTAGCGGTTGATGAGCGACAGATTTTTGTCACTCGAGTGATTCATCACCGTTACGTAGCGTTAGTCGGTTGGCGGCATTGATCAGGAATTCCAAGTGCTTGAAGGCGCGGGAGTTTCTGATTTCGCGTCACCGGCGAAACGAACTGTCGAGGTGCGAGCGTCACCCCGACAACCCGATTGAGCCATGGGCTGCTTCGTTAACCAGTGCCGACGGTGGTCGGCGCCCAGGAGATGCACATGGCAACGCTCATCGGGATCGTCACTAAAGTCATTGGTCAGGTTTTTGCGGTTGCGGGCGACGGTACTCGCCGCGCACTCGTCGAGGGCGACCGCCTGTTTGCAGGGGATCAATTGGTCACTGGCGCCGAGGGCGCGGTTGCCGTTCATCTGCAAAATGGCAAGGAATTGACTTTGGGCCGAGGCAGCAGCCTGGAATTGACTGCGCAGTTGCTTGCCGATCAGCCTGGTCAAGTGCACACGGCTGATGCGTTGACCCCGACCGATTCACAGCTGACCGACGTCGAACAGATCCAGAAAGCCATCGCTGCCGGTGAAGACCCGAGCAAAACCGCTGAAGCCACTGCCGCCGGCCCCAACACCCCGGGCAACACGACCGGTGAGTTAGGTGGCGGGCATACTTTTGTGTTGCTGGAAGAAGTCGGCGGGCGGGTCGATCCGACTATCGGTTTCCCGACTGCCGGTTTTGGCGGGATCCCCGAGTTTCCGCTGGAACGCCGCGAGGCGGCGCTGGATAACGGCGATGGCGATGCTGATCCGGTCGCGCCGATTGTTCCGCCACCACCTCCCGTCAACAACCTTGTGACCCTCGGCGGCTTGTCTGTCGATGGCGGCGAATTGAATCTCAATGAAGCCAATCTGAGCGACGGCTCCGCCGCCAACCCTGGCGCGCTGACCCAGACCGGCAGCTTCACCGTGAATGCTCCGGACGGATTGACCAGTCTGAGCATCGGCGGCGTCAATGTGGTGGTCGGCGGCGTAGCGGTCGGTTTCCCACAATCGATCACCACGCAACTCGGCAGCACGCTGACCATCACCGGCTACAACCCGGCGACCGGCGTGGTCAGTTACAGCTACACCCTCAACGGCAATGAAACCCATGCGGCCGGTGACGGCGCGAACAGCCTCAGCGAACAATTCACCGTGGTCGCCGGCGATAGCAATGGCGACACCGCGACCGGCACCCTCGATGTCAACATCACCGACGACGTGCCCAAAGCGGTTGATGACACCAACGCCAACAGCGCCTCGGAAACCCTGCTGACCTTGACCGGCAGCGTGTTGCCCAACGACATTCAGGGCGCCGACCGCATCCCGGTTGGCCCGAACAGCGGCCCGGTGATTGGCGGCACTTTCACTGGTACTTACGGCACCTTGGTGCTCAATCCGAACGGTTCTTACACCTACACCCTGAACACCAGCGATGCTGATTTCAAAGCGCTGACTGGCGGCGGCAGCGGCACGGAAACCTTCACCTACACCCTGACCGATGCTGACGGCGATACCAGCACTGCGAACCTGGTTTTGCAGATCCAGAATAACGACGATCCGGTGATCATCAACGGCTTGAACGTTGAAGGTGGCGAGCTGACAGTCTTCGAGAAAAACCTCGCTGACGGCAGCGCGCCGGACTCCAGCGCACTGACCCAAAGCGGCACCTTCACCATCACCGCGCAGGACGGCGTGACCTCGCTGACCATCGGCGGCATTGCCGTGGTCACCAATGGCGTGGCCGCAGGTTTCCCGCAATCCGTTGTCACGCCGTTGGGCAGCACGCTGACCATCACCGGGTTCAACGCGACCACGGGCGTGGTCAGTTACAGCTACACCCTGGTCGATAACGAAGCACACCCGACTGCCAACGGCGCCAACGTGCTGAACGAGCAATTCGCCGTGACCGTGGTCGATGACAATGGCACCACTGCCAATGCCACGTTGGACGTAAACATCGTCGATGACCTGCCGAAAGCGGTGGACGACAGCAACGCAAGCACTGCCTCCGAAACACTGCTCACGCTCGAAGGCAATGTCCTGCCCAACGATGTGCAAGGCGCCGACCGCGTTGCGACCGGCCCCAACGCCGGGCCGATCACTGCCGGCACTTTCACTGGTACTTACGGCACCTTGGTGCTGAATGCCAACGGCACCTACACCTACACGCTGAACACCAGCGATGCAGATTTCAAAGCGCTGACTGGCGGCGGCAATGGCACCGAAACTTTCGCCTACACCATTACCGATGCCGACGGCGATACCAGCACCGCGAATCTGGTTCTGCAGATCCACAACAACGACGATCCGGTGATCATCGATGGCCTGAACGTCAACGGCGGCGAACTCACCGTTTACGAAAAAAACCTCAGCGACGGTAGCGCTCCGGATGCTAACGCGTTGACCCAAAGCGGCACCTTCACCATCACCGCGCAGGACGGCGTGACCTCGCTGACCATCGGCGGCATCGCCGTGGTCACCAATGGCGTGGCCGCAGGTTTTCCGCAATCCGTCGTCACTCCGCTGGGCAGCACGCTGACCATCACCGGGTTCAACGCGACCACTGGCGTGGTCAGTTACAGCTACACCTTGGTCGATAACGAAGCACACCCGAATGCCAACGGCGCCAACACGCTGAACGAGCAATTCGCCGTGACCGTGGTCGATGACAACGGCACCACTGCCAACGCTACGCTCGACGTGAACATCGTCGATGACCTGCCGAAAGCGGTGGACGACAGCAACGCAAGCACCGCCTCGGAAACCCTGCTCACGCTCGAAGGCAATGTCCTGCCCAACGATGTGCAAGGCGCCGACCGCGTACCGACCGGCCCCAACGCCGGGCCGATCACTGCCGGCACTTTCACCGGCACCTACGGCACCTTGGTGCTCAACGCCAACGGCACCTACACCTACACCCTGAACACCAGCGACGCCGATTTCAAAGCCCTGACTGGCGGCGGCAACGGCACTGAAACTTTCGCCTACACCATCACCGATGCCGATGGCGATACCAGCACCGCCAACCTCGTTCTGCAGATCCACAACAACGACGATCCGGTGATCATCGATGGCCTGAACGTCAACGGCGGTGAACTGACTGTCTACGAGCAAAACCTCAGCGACGGCAGCGCTCCGGATGCTAACGCGCTGACGCAAAACGGCACCTTCACCATCACCGCACTCGACGGCGTGACCTCGCTGACCATCGGCGGCATCGCCGTGGTCACCAATGGCGTGGCCGCAGGTTTTCCGCAATCCGTCGTCACTCCGCTGGGCAGCACGCTGACCATCACCGGGTTCAACGCGACCACTGGCGTGGTCAGTTACAGCTACACCTTGGTCGATAACGAAGCACACCCGAATGCCAACGGCGCCAACACGCTGAACGAGCAATTCGCCGTGACCGTGGTCGATGACAACGGCACCACTGCCAACGCTACGCTCGACGTGAACATCGTCGATGACCTGCCGAAAGCGGTGGACGACAGCAACGCAAGCACCGCCTCGGAAACCCTGCTCACGCTCGAAGGCAATGTCCTGCCCAACGATGTGCAAGGCGCCGACCGCGTACCGACCGACCCCAACGCCGGGCCGATCACTGCCGGCACTTTCACCGGCACCTACGGCACCTTGGTGCTCAACGCCAACGGCACCTACACCTACACCCTGAACACCAGCGACGCCGATTTCAAAGCGCTAAACGGCGGTGGCAACGCTACCGAAACCTTCACCTACACCCTGACCGATGCCGACGGCGATACCAGCACAGCCAACCTCGTTCTGCAGATCCACAACAACGACGATCCGGTGATCATTAACGGTCTCGATGTGAATGGCGGTGAGCTGACGGTCTACGAAAAAAACCTCAGCGACGGCACCAGTCCCAATACCCCGGCGTTGACTCAAAGCGGCACTTTCACTGTCACCGCGCTCGACGGTCTGCAAACCCTCACCGTTGGCGGCATAGCCGTGGTCACCAACGGTGTGGCAGCAGGCTTCCCGCAATCGGTGGTCACGCCGCTGGGCAGCACGCTGACCATCACCGGGTTCAACGCGGCCACGGGTGTCGTCAGCTACAGCTACACCCTGGTCGATAACGAAGCGCATCCAACCGCCAACGGCACCAACAGCATCACGGAAAACTTCAACGTGGTGGCGACCGACACCGACGGCAGCACTGCCAGCGGCCAGATCAACGTCAACATCGTCGATGACCTGCCCACCGCCAAACCCGATGCAGCTTCGGTGCAAGAGGGCGCAACCGTCAGCGGCAACGTGCTTAACAACGACATCGGTGGCGCTGATGGCCCGGCCGTGACTGGCGCGGTGATCGGCGTGCGCGCCGGTTCCGATACCTCGACTTCGGCCACTACCGGTCTCAATTCACAGATCAACGGCACCTATGGCTACCTGACACTGGATGCCAATGGCAACGCGGTTTATCACAGCAATCCGAATACCGTCAGTGGCCCGGGCGCAGTTGACGTGTTCGTCTACACCGTGCGCGATTCCGACGGCGATGAAAGCACCACCACCATCACCATCGATGTGGCCAACAGCAAGCTGTACGCGACCAGCGATACCGACGTTACCGTCTACGAAAAAGCCTTGGATCTGGTCAAGGACGGCCAGGATCTGGCCCCTGGCACTGTGGTCGGCAGCGACCCCACCAGCACTGGCGAAACCGCATCCGGCACACTGGTCGGCTCGGTCACCGGCGCAGTCGGCGCGATCAGCTACGCGCTGGTCGGCAGCGCCACCGGCAACTACGGGCAGATCGTGCTGAATTCCAACGGCACCTACACCTACACCCTGACCTCACCGGCCAGCACCACGCCGCAAGCCGATGACGGGGCTAACACGCTGACCGAAACCTTCACCTATCAAGCCACCGATTCGCTGGGCAACGTCGTCACCAGCACTATCGTGGTGAGCATCGTCGATGACGTGCCGACAGCGGTGAACGACAGCAATGCCAACACTGCCTCCGAATCGTTGCTGACCCTCAACGGCAACGTGCTGACCAACGACGTGCAAGGCGCGGATGTCGTCGCGACAGGTCCTATCACCCCCGGCACCTTCAATGGTACTTACGGCACCCTGGTGCTCAACGCCAATGGCACTTACACCTACACGCTCAACACCAACGATGCGGACTTCAAAAATCTGCACGGCGGTGGCAACGGCACTGAAACCTTCACCTACACCCTGACCGATGCCGACGGCGATACCAGCACCGCCAACCTGGTGCTGAACATTCACAACAACGACGACCCTGTGGTGCTCAACGGCCTCAACGTCTATGGCGGCGAACTCACCGTCTACGAGAAAAACCTCAGTGACGGCACCAGCCCCAACACTCCGGCGCTGACCCAGAGCGGCACCTTCACCGTCACCGCGCTTGACGGTCTGCAAACCCTGACCGTGGGCGGCATCGCGCTGGTCATCAACGGTGTGGCCGCAGGCTTCCCGCAATCGGTGGTGACGCCGCTGGGCAGCACGCTGACCATCACCGGGTTCAACGCAACCACCGGCGTGGTCAGCTACAGCTACACCCTGGTGGATAACGAAACCCACCCGTACGCCAACGGCGCCAACAGCATCACTGAGAACTTCAATGTCGTAGCGACTGACACCGATGGCAGCACCGCCACCGGCCAGATCAACGTCAACATCGTCGACGACCTGCCGACCGCCCAAGCGGACAGTGGCTCGGTGGCGGAGGGCGGCACGGTCAACATCAGCGTGCTGGGCAATGACGTCAGCGGTGCCGATGGCGCGGCGACGATTATTGGCGTGCGCGCCGGCAGCAACACCGCGACTTCGGCCGTCGGCGGACTGAACAGCAACATCAATGGCGCCTACGGTTACCTGACCCTCGATGCGGCGGGCAACGCCGTCTACCACAGCAACCCGAACTCGGTCAGCCCACCGGGCGCCACCGACACGTTCACCTACAGCATCCGCGACAGTGACGGTGATGAAAGCACCACGACCATCACCATCAACGTCGCCGACAGCAAACTGCTGGCCTCGGTCGATCAGGACGTAACCGTCTACGAGAAAGCCCTCGACCTGACCAAGGACGGCCAGGATCTGGCCCCCGGCACGGTCACCGGCAGCGAGCCAGGCAACACCGGCGAAACCGCCACGGGCACACTGGTCGGTGCGGTCACCGGCGGCAGCGGCGCGCTGACTTACACGCTGGTTGGCAGTGCCACGGGCAGTTACGGGCAGATCCTGCTCAACCCCAACGGCACGTACACCTACACCCTGACCTCGGCGCCAAAAACCTCGCCGAACGCCAACGACGGACCTAATACCCTCAGCGAATCGTTCACCTACAAAGCCACTGATGCACTGGGCAACAGCACCACCAGCACCATCGTCGTCAACATTGTCGATGACGTGCCCAAAGCCGTGGCCTCGGATCGTTCGGTGGCAGCGGTGGAGATCGATTCCAACCTGCTGATCGTCCTCGACATCTCCGGCAGCATGGCCGATGCCTCCGGCGTACCTGGCCTGTCGCGGCTGGCGCTGGCCAAGCAGGCGATCAGTGCCTTGCTCGACAAGTACGATGATCTCGGCGATGTGAAAGTGCAGTTGGTGACCTTCAGCAGCAACGCCACCGATCGCACCGCGGTGTGGGTCGATGTTGCCACCGCCAAGACCATCCTCGCAGGCCTCACCGCTGGTGGCGGCACCAACTACGATGCTGCCGTGGCGGTGATGCAAACCGCGTTCAACACCTCGGGCAAACTCACCGGGGCGCAAAACGTCGGTTACTTCTTCTCCGACGGCAAACCCAACGAGGGCGACATCAACGCCGCAGACGAAGCTGCGCTGAAAAACTTCCTCGATGCCAACAACATCAAAAACTACGCGATCGGCCTCGGCAGCGGCGTGAGCAACGCCAACCTCGACCCACTGGCCTACGACGGCATCAGCCACACCAACACCAATGCGGTGGTGGTGACGGATCTCAATCAACTCAACTCGGTGCTGTCGGGCACCGTACAGGGCGCACCTGTCACCGGCTCGTTGCTGGGCGAGGGCGGGACCTTCGGCGCGGATGGCGGTTTCATCAAATCCATCGTCGTCGACGGCACCACCTACACCTACGATCCCAAAGCCCTCAGCGGCCAGGGCTCGCTGACCCCGAGTGGCGGCGTCAACCACGGCACCTTCAATACGGCGACCAACAGCCTGAGCATCGCCACCAACAATGGCGGCACCCTGGTGATCAACCTAGACACCGGCGACTACACCTACACCTCGCAAAAAACCACCGCCGTGGTGATCACCGAAAACATCGGCTTCACCGTCAGCGACAACGACGGCGACCTCGCCAGCTCCACGCTGACGGTGAAAGTGATTCCCAACGCGCCTCCAGTGGCGATGGACGACCACGTCATCACCAACGTGCTGTCGAGCAACATTGTGGTGCCCGGCGAGCTGCTGCTGGCCAACGACACCGACCCCAATGGCGACCCGCTCAACGCCACACCGACCTCGTTCAACACGGGCTGGATTTCGAAAGCGGCGGACTTCACCGGCACTGGTGCGATCAGCTTCACCGGGATCGGCAACACCGCCGCCAACCAGAACCTGGCCAACGTGCGCAATTCGTTCAGCGCCAACGCAGCGACCATGACGGCCGTACTTGTGGTCAGCGGCTACCTCGGTGCTGTGAGCAACGTCAATGCCAACGATGAAGACCGCATCACCGTCAACCTGCGCCAGGGTGAAACCCTCAACCTGGATCACAATCTGGCGGCCGGTCATGTGAGCATGGAGTACTCGCTCAATGGCGGCAGCTGGATCGCCCTGGCCGACGGTCAAACCCTGACCGCTTCGGCGGACGGCACCTACCAGATCCACATCACCAACATCACCAACACCACGGGCAGCAACGCCAACGCGGCGGAAAACTACCAACTGACCATGACCCTCAACTACGCCGGGGCGCAGGACATCACCCCGGACTACCACGGCACCTACACCGCCAACGACAACCACGGCGGCAGCGACAGCGCCAACGTGACCATCAGCTATCAGGACGGCCACACCCTCACCGGTACTGCAGGCGATGACGTGCTGGTGGCAGGCACCGGCAACAACATCATCAACGCCGGCGACGGCAACGATGTGCTGACCGCAGGCTCGGGCAACAACGAACTGCACGGCGGCGCCGGCAATGACTTGCTCTACAGCGGGCCGGGCAATGACCTGCTCGACGGCGGCACCGGCATCGACACCGCCAGCTACGCCCATGCCACCGCAGGCGTAACGGTCAACCTCGGTACCCTCGTCGCGCAAAATACCTTGGGCGCCGGCACGGATATCCTGACCGGTATCGAAAACCTCGTCGGCTCGAACTTCAACGACAGCCTGACCGGCGACAACAACAGCAACGTGATCACCGGCGGCCTCGGCAATGACGTCCTCAACGGTGGCGGTGGCGATGACCTGCTGATCGGCGGCATGGGCAACAACACTCTGACTGGCGGGGCAGGGGCCGACACCTTCCAGTGGCTCAAAGGCAACAGCGGCCACGACGTCGTCACCGACTTCACCCCCGGCACCGACAAGCTCGATCTGTCGCAACTGCTGCAAGGCGAAAACGGCACCACGGCGTCACTCGATGACTATCTGCACTTCACCGTCAGCGGCAGCGGTGCATCGGTCATGACCAGCATCGACGTCAGCGCCATGGCCGGCGCCACGCCGAACCAGACCATCGATCTGGCCGGCGTCAACCTCGCCAGCCACTACGGCGTGACACCGGGCGCAGGCGGATTGATTGCCAGCGGCCACGACACGGCGACGATCATCACCGGGATGCTGAATGATCATTCGTTGAAGGTGGACACCGTCTGACCTGAGCGCTGAAACGACAAAACCCGCCGCCCCGATCAAACGGGACGGCGGGTTTTTCATGTCAGGCATAAACCTGTGGCGAGGGAGCTTGCTCCCGCTGGGTTGCGAAGCAGCCCCAAAAAAGTATTGCGAGCGCTGCGCACTCGAGCGGGAGCAAGCTCCCTCGCCACAACAGCTCGTCAGCCTACGGGGCTGTGTCAGCCTTCAACTCCAGATTATCCAGCACCCGATTCACCACCAATTCCCCGAGCATGATCAACTGCGCAATCCCCAGCAGCACATGCCGCTGCGACGCGTCGAGCATCCCCGCGAAATCATTGGCCATGACCTTGGCCGAGGTCAGGGTTTCGCAAGCGTTGGCCAGCAATTCTTCGCTGTCGATGCCGGGGGCGATTTTGTAGATGGTGTTGGTTTGATCAAGGTGAAATCTCCAGGGTCATGGAGCTGCCACATTCGCTGCGATACGAAAGGGTGGCAGCCATACGCGGGTCGCAGACCGGGACTCTAGAACCGGCAGACCCGAAGGTCTCCCACGTACAGCCGCCATAACAATGGAGGTGTTGTGCGTCCAGAGATCGCGGGCTGCGAGACCCGATCGCTGATTCGTCAGCGACCCGGAAACGATAAGCCCCGCCCTCAAGGCGCACAAGGCAGCCGAATCTGGCGTACGTGTAGGCAAAGGCGCAAGGCCGTGTGGCTTTGCGGACATGGCCTTAAACACTATTCAACAAGCGCTACGGATTGATCTTAAACGACAAAACCCGCGCTGCCGATTGAGGGAGAACGCGGGTCTCATATCATGCTACATGACCCCTGTGATCAATGAGGTCTTAGACACCACGGCCAATAATGGTTATTCACGTTCTGAGTACACAAGTGACCGCCACCCTTCCAAACGTAAAAACCAACGTGATTCGGAGGGCACGCGGTGTCGTCGCACATCCATGACGTCCAACCGGCTGCCAATGGCCAGTTTTGCTCGGGACCATAAACTACGCGCATGTAGCCAAAGACGTGAGTCAGGGGAATTGAGCCGGGAACGCTCTTGAGCCACTGCACGCTTTGCGCATGGGTCATGCCAGGCGGAAGGATGGCCAATGTGAAGATATTGATTGAGTCTACATAGATCGCAAAGCTGCTGAACTGGTCTTGAACATAAATGTAAGCAGCTCCACAACGCAACCCGGTTACCACCCCGTTGGCATCAACGGAGACCACGGACGGATTGCTGGAGGTAAAGGTGCGCCTACCTACGCCGAAAGATGGGCTAAGTTGCAGCCAGTTATCAATCCATTTTGCGCCGGTTTCCGCCCAGCCTGTGTATACCCTGTAGCCCTTTAGGAGTCTGCGCGTGGTGTCGATTTGCAGGGCGCGACGAAGGAGCCAGCTTCGGGGTGGGGACGAAAGGTTCTGGCCGTACTCCGCTTGGGCGATGAGGTGGTTATAGGCATCGAAGCTGCCCGCCGAAACGTTAGCTGACGCGTTCCCTGCTTTATCGGTGGTCACGGTGGTTTGCAGCGCTCCGTTCAGCAGGAGTTTGATCCTCTTATCAGGTGTGCCATTGACATGAACTCTAACGGTAGTCGTTATGGTTTCTGAGTTTTGGGGTATTTCACGACCCTGAGCGTCGAGCACTTTCGTGACGACTGGCTGCTTTTCATCCAGCGTATCGACAAGGTACGAGTTCGGGGGAAACTTCAAGGCGGTTTCCCGGCTGGTGGAACCGTCTACGTTCACATGCAAAGCAAGATGCACCGTGGAGTTATCTTTCAGCGTCCGAAACCAAGGGATCGGCACGGGCGCATCCAGACCTTTTTCCTCACCAGTCGGCTCGCCTTTAAATACATCGAAAATTGTTTCTTTTCCGTTGTTTGCAGTTCCGATCAGTTGCAGATGTCGAGCCTGTCCTTCGCGCTGACCTATCCACGCATCAGCAACCAGTCTATTTGCCGCGGTCAACTTCTGGACGTCGACAACCCCTTCGACGCCGCTGATTTTGACCATCGGAAGTCGGGCGTCGGCGGGCGCGATCGGCATGATCTCCAGGTCTACGCCTCGCGATGAGGCAACCTTCTGGTTTTTGCGTCTCAGGTTCCAGCGAAGCCGAACTGTTTTGCCATTATTTGCGACCAGAAAGGTGCTATCGAGCGACCAGTTGGCTCGGTTGTTCTGATTCAAAACCTCAAGCGCAAACGGGGCGGAGCCGACAGGCGCTTTCACGTGTACCAGTCTTGCTTGGTCGCCCGTTATTTTGGCAGCAAATTCAACCCGCATGGTCCGTGCGCCGGCCAATGGATCAATCGGTGCAGGAGCGCCCACCAGCGTCGGCGGGTCAAGCACGATGGCCTTTTCGTCACCGATCTTCAACGGCAGCGGTTCGGATACAACGCGGACCTCGCCGGGGTTGGTAACCGCACACTGCACTGTCAGCGCGGAGCCGGGAAAACGACCAATGTATTTGGCGGGTATCTTGAACACGACCGGCTGCGTAGGGTCAGTGACGATCTGTTGAAGAATGATCAGGACCCGAATACCTTCATCGTCGACAGTTTGCCAGAGCAGTTCGACTATCGCTCCTGGCTTCAGCGGCCAATACTCCGGGAACTGCACCGTGACCTCGACGGTATCCACGGGTACGGTGTCGTTGTTCTCCAGTGGTGTGACAGTTGGCTGGCCCAACTTGAAAGCTCCGCCCGCGACTATGGCATCGGCGGGTTTCGACTGTTGAATTTTTCCCGCTCTGTTCTGCGTATATGTGGCTCGTAAACTTCCCCTGATGACGTTTTGCACACGATAGTTTTCGACATCTACCCTCAGCGAGCGAGTGGCGGCCGCCACCGGTATCGAGTAGCTATGGCTAACGGTGTCTCCTCCTTCGGTGACACCCTCAAGTAAAAGCACCACCACGTCGCCAATCGCGAAAACCCCTGTGATCAATATCGACATGCTGGCGCCCGCGAGCCAATCGTGGTGCACCACGTTATTGATATCGGCCTGTTCGAAAATCGGTGGAGCCAGCAACACAATGCCGGGCTTGAACACAATTACGAGAGAGTCCGACCAGCCACTGGAATTCTCAACGACATCGAAGACTTCCCAGCGCGCGATGATTGTGTTGGTGGGCTTTAGCGTGGCGAGCATTTCCGGCGTCAGTTCGAACCGGACATCGCCCAGTGCGGTGACTTCGATTTCCAGCAGCAGCGAGCCGAAAGCAAGCACCACGGTGTCGCCGATCTGTTGATTGAAGTACGCCGGTATGGTCACAAACATCCCGTCGTCGATCACGGTCTGATCGATGAGACTCTCCGAGGCGACAGGTAATTTGAGGCCCTGATTGAATGGCTTGCCACCGTCCGTGTCTGGCTCGCCCGGGACCGGGTGTTTGTAGAACAGCAGAGCATGTGGAGAGTCTTCTGTAGAGTTGTCGCTGATACGACGGACCTCGACCCAGATATCCTTCTTTTCCGATAGCAGGGGCGCAAACTTGTCGTGCATGTCGTCGGCGGGGATATGGAACGGGATATCTTTGGCGATCCCGTTGCTGTCGAAATGCGCGTCGGTAATCGAAAACTCCACCACCGGTGCGTTTTTCGTTTCGATGTAGACTCGGATGAAGTCGCCGACGGCCATGTTCAGATAGGCGAGGAGGTAGATCAGCAAACCATCGCGGTCGTCATGCACCATGTTGCGGTTGATCCCCAGGCTGCCATCCGGCTGAGGCTTGTATCCAACCGGATAGGGCGGGGGTACGACGAGTACACCGATAGCGCTGCGGTCAAGTGGAAACACAACGACTGTATTGGAAGGAGTGCCGGACACTGACGGAGGACTGTTCATAAAAACGCACCTTCATAAGAGGTGCACGAATCTCTGAACGCCGGCACCGTTGACGAAGGATTAGAGCGCTGCTCTGATCGTCTGCCTACTGTCAGATCTGACAGGTGAACGCGGGTTTCAGACAAGCGGTTGTGTCAGGACTTACGCAAAGTCTTCTGCCGAAGGATGTAAACGGTCACCAACACCGCACTGGTCAACATGAACCCGCGCGCCCACATCAGCGGCACCAGGTAACACGAGAACAGAATGCTCACCCACATCAGCCCGATCGCGTAGACCTTGCCCTTGAGTGGAATGCCGTTGCCGTCGAGGTAATCGCGGATCCATGGCCCGAGCCGTGGGTGCTCGACCAGCCATTGATAGAAACGTGGGGAACTGCGGGCGAAGCAGGCCGCCGCGAGTAACAGGAAGGGGGTGGTGGGGAGGACAGGCAGGAAAATTCCGATCACCCCCAATGCCACGCTGAGCCAGCCGATGGCCAGCAGCAAGTAGCGCAACATCAGGGGGCGGTTGCCTATGGGGTTGTCCATAGGCCGGATCTTAGTGGTGACGTGGCTTGAGGATCGCCGGTTTTTCGTCTGGCGCGTTGCACAGCAGGTACAGCGCGGTCAGGGCTTCCGGGATCTGCACGATCATGTCGTCCATCAGGTTGGCGTCTTTGGCGATGTCTTCGAACTCTGGCTGTTCGTCGAACAGGCCCGAACCAACCATGATCGGCAGAAGCATTTCGCTGACTTCTTCTTCGGCGGTTTCGAACCAGGCCGCTTCACGCAGGAACACGCCTTCCATGAAGCCGATGCACCAGCCGCGCAGTTCGGAATCGTCCGGGTCGTCGCCCAGATCCAGCTCGCATGGCAGCTCGAATTCTTCGTCGGACGCCAGTTGGCGGGCGATGTGCGCCTTGAGGCCGATCAATGTGGCTTCGATCTCGGCGCGCTCGGCTTCGCTGCTGTAACGCGGCTCTTCGGAGAACAGCGCGTCGATCCACTCGCGCTCCGGAACCTCTTCGGAACAGATCGACAGCGCGGTCAGGTAACCGTGGGCGGCCACGTAGTCCAGCGCCTCGTCATGCAGTTCGTCGGCGTCGAGGAAGACTTGCAGGCGGGTCAGTTGCTCAGCGAAGGACATTGAGGGGTTACCTTGGGAATAATAAACAATGCGCGAATTCTAGGCCTTCTTGAGCGCTCAAGCCAGCCGCGCGGCAGATTTGCCCGCACAAGCTTCTTCTCGGCGGCGCCCTCTGCGGGGGAGGGCTCGGGTATACTGCCGCGCTTTGCGATCCCTGCCGGCATCGCGGCTGAGACGAACGGCGCCGTGCAATGCGCCCTTACGTTTTGTTTAAGCAGCGTTGGCTGCCTTGAACCAGCCTGTGCAGGGATGTTTCGGTAGATTTTTGGAGTTTTTATGCTCGAACAGGCTCAACGCGTCCTCAAGGACATCTTCGGCTACGACAGTTTCCGTGGTCGCCAGGGTGCAATCATTGAGCGCGTGGCCAGTGGCGGTGACGCCCTCGTGCTGATGCCGACCGGCGGTGGCAAATCGTTGTGCTTCCAGGTCCCGGCGCTGCTGCGCGAAGGCTTGGCGGTAGTGGTTTCGCCGCTGATCGCGTTGATGGACGATCAGGTCGCCACTCTTGAAGAGTTGGGCGTGGCCGCTGCTGCTTTGAACTCCACGCTGAGCGCCGAACAGCAGCGCGATCTTGCCAACCGCATCAAGCGTGGCGAAGTGAAAATGCTCTATCTGGCGCCCGAGCGTCTGGTGCAGCCGCGCATGCTGGCGTTTTTGCAGAGCCTGGAAATCGCCCTGTTCGCCATCGACGAAGCGCATTGCGTGTCGCAATGGGGCCACGACTTCCGTCGCGAGTACCTGCAACTCGGCCAACTCGCTGAACTGTTCCCGAATGTGCCGCGCATCGCGCTGACTGCCACGGCGGACAAACGTACCCGCGAAGAAATCGTCGAGCGCCTGCACTTGCAGAACGCCGAGCGTTTTCTGTCGAGCTTTGACCGGCCAAACATTTTTTACCGCATCGTGCCCAAGGAGCAGCCGCGCAAGCAGTTGCTGGCGTTCCTCGCCGAGCGGCGCAGCGATGCCGGCATCGTTTATTGCCTGTCGCGCAAGAAGGTCGAAGAAGTCGCGACGTTCCTCAGCGAGCAGGGTTTCCCGGCGCTGCCGTATCACGCCGGTCTGCCCAACGAGCTGCGCGCGTTCAATCAGAAGCGCTTCCTCAACGAGGAAGGCCTGATCATGGTCGCTACCGTGGCGTTCGGCATGGGCATCGACAAACCCAACGTGCGCTTCGTCGCGCACCTCGATCTGCCGAAATCTCTTGAAGCCTATTACCAGGAAACAGGACGCGGCGGCCGTGACGGTCTGCCGGCGGACGCGTGGATGGCTTACGGCCTGCAAGACGTGGTGATGCTCAAGCAATTGCTGCAGAACTCCGAAGGCGACGAGCGTCACAAGCGTCTGGAGCAACACAAGCTCGACGCCATGCTCTCGCTCTGCGAAGAAACCCGCTGCCGGCGTCAGACGCTGTTGGCGTATTTCGACGAAGACATGCCCGAGCCGTGCGGCCACTGCGACAACTGCGTCGACGGCGTGCAGACCTGGGATGCC
Organism: Pseudomonas sp. TWP3-2; assembly: GCF_049897765.1. Classification (NCBI taxonomy): domain Bacteria; kingdom Pseudomonadati; phylum Pseudomonadota; class Gammaproteobacteria; order Pseudomonadales; family Pseudomonadaceae; genus Pseudomonas; species Pseudomonas sp. TWP3-2. The sequence goes on from NZ_JAFCWW010000009.1 coordinate 56,583, forward strand.
ACCGAGCCCGCGCGTCAGGCGTTGTCGGCGATTTTCCGTACCGGTCAGCGCTATGGCGTCGGTCATCTGGTGGACGTGTTGCTGGGCAAGGACAACGAAAAAGTCCGCAGCTTCGGCCATCAGCATCTGTCGGTCTACGGTGTCGGCAAGGCGCTGGGCGAGAGCGAATGGCGCTCGCTGTTCCGCCAGTTGGTCGCGCGTGGTCTGGCGGATGTCGACCACGAAGGCTACGGCGGATTGCGTCTGAGCGACACCTGTCGGCCGTTGCTCAAGGGCGAAGTGACTCTTGAGTTGCGTCGCGACCTCAAGGCGCAGACCACCGCCAAAAGCGCCAGCAAGAGCCCGGCCAGTCAACTGGTGCGCGGCGAAGAGCGCGAGCAGTGGGAAGCCCTGCGCGCACTGCGGCGCAAACTGGCGGAAGAACACGGCGTGCCGCCGTACGTCATCTTCCCCGATTCGACACTGCTGGAAATGCTCCGCAGCCAGCCGACCTCGCTGGCGGAAATGGGCCGCGTCAGCGGCGTCGGCGCGCGCAAGCTTGAGCGTTACGGCGACGCTTTCCTCGAAGTGCTTGGCGGTCAGGCCGAGGCGCCGAAGGTTGTGGCCGATGTGCGCCACGAGCTGATCACCCTGGCCCGTGCCGGCATGACGCCGGTGCAGATCGCCGGGCAATTGCAGTGTTCGGAGAAGAACGTCTACACCATGCTCGCCGAGGCGATTGGCAAGCAGCAGTTGTCGCTGGAGCAGGCGCTGGATCTGCCGGAAGACTTGATGGGCGAGGTTCAGGACGCGTTTCTCGATGGCGAAGGCGAACTGCCGCCGGTCGCCGAGATCGCAGCGCTGTTCGCCGGTCGTGTGCCGGAAGGCGTCCTGTACTGCGTGCGGGCTGCGTTGCAATCCGAATTTGAAATGTGAGCGAGATGTAAACGATGCGAGACGGCGTTTCTGCCAACGTTATACCGATGTAACGATTCAGTACGGAACGGCTCTTGCCTATAGCCAAATGTCATGCTTAGCTGACTAATAATTAGTTTTTCTCTATTTGTCAGTCTAATCACGAGTGTTTTATGCCGTTAACCGATCAACACCGTTTTGGCATGCAACTGGCCCAGATGTCACGCGGCTGGCGTGCCGAACTGGACCGCCGTCTGGCCGGGCTGGGCTTGTCCCAGGCGCGCTGGCTGGTGCTGCTGCATCTGGCACGCTTCGCAGAAGCCCCGACTCAACGTGAACTGGCGCAGAGCGTCGGTGTTGAAGGGCCGACCCTCGCGCGGTTGCTCGACAGTCTGGAAGGCCAGGGCCTGGTGCAGCGCCAGTCTGTTGTGGAAGACCGTCGGGCGAAAAAAATCGTCTTGTGCGCCCCGGCTCTACCCCTGATCGAACAGATCGAAACCATTGCCACGCAACTGCGCCACGAATTGTTCGATGGCGTGGACGAGGCGGATTTAAAGGTCTGCATGCGTGTTCACGGGCACATTCTGGGCAATCTGGAAAAATCTTGAGGCATAACCGCACGCTGGTTTTTTGAGAGATCGCGCTGGGCCGACTATAAGAACTACTGGGCAATATCGTGTTCGTACCGGATGTGCGAACGCATAGAAGTCGGTTTTGCTTATAAAAGGGATGCTCATGCTCGAAAGTCGGCACGTTGTACTGCGTTGCGCCAATTCGTTGTTGCTGGCCGGTGTACTTGTCTGGTCCAACGCGTCATGGGCGCTGGGGCTCGGTGACATCACCGTGCACTCGGCGCTCAATCAACCGCTCAAAGCTGACATCGCGCTGCTGGATGCCGGAGGGCTGAGCGAGAGCGAGCTGTCGGTCAGTCTGGCGACGGCCGACGAATTCGCTCAGGCCGGGATCGAGCGGGTGTTTTTCCTCAATGGCCTCAAATTCACCCCGATCCTGCGCGGCAACCGCGCAATGATCCGCGTGACCTCGAGCAAACCGGTCAACGAACCTTTCCTGAATTTTCTGGTGCAGCTCAATCAGCCCAACGGCCGTCTGCTGCGCGAGTACACGGTGCTGATCGATCCACCGGGTACACCGGGCATCGTACCGGCTACCGACGAGCCGGATGCGCGGCCGCAATCATCCGGATTTCCCGTCCCTGATGCGCTGTCTCCGGTCGAGCTGGCCAAGCGCGCGTCCGTACCCGTGCAGCAACCGCCCACCACGCCGGCCAATGATCCGTTGGCCGAGCAACTGGCGGCCAGCGTGCTGCTGAATCAGCAACTGCAAAAGACTGTCGATGAGCTGAACTTGAAGCTTCAGGCACAGGACATTCTGATCGCCGATGGCAAAAAACAGATCAGTGATTTGCAGGTGAGATTGGCTGAGGTGCAACAAACGCCGCCAGCACCGGTCGTTGCAGCGCCGACACCGACTCCGGTGACTGCACCTGCCCAGGCTGAGGAAGACGCTTTGAACTGGCCGCTACTGGGTGGCTTGTTGGTGGTGTTGGCGTTGCTGGGAGCGGGGCTGTTTGTACGGCGTCGGCGGCAACAGACCTTTGGCTCGGACGCGCCACCACCGTTACCGCTGCGCAATGAGCCTGAAGTTGAAGACGCTGAGCCGGGGCAGGCGATGACTGCGAGTCATCGCGACGAGCAGCGCGACGAACCGGTAGCTGGCGATGTTCTTGAGGCAGTGGGCATTTATATGGCCTATGGACGGCTTGGCGAAGCGGTCGGTCTGCTGCGCGATGCCTTGCACAAAGAACCGCAGCGCATCGACCTTGGCTTGCAATTACTCGAAGTGCTGGGGCGTCAGGGCGATACACCCGCTTATGACGAGCAGGAAAACCATCTGCGAGAACTCGGGGTTGATCAGCAGCAATTGCGAGACATCCGCGCGCGCCACCCGAAACTGGTCAGTGCTGCGGCGTTGATACCGGTGTTACCCTTTGTTTCCGCTGCGCCGGTTATTCCTGCCGAGCCCGCGCCCCTGGCTGCCGAGGACGACTTCGAATTGAATCTGGAAGATCTGTCGATCGATTCCAGTTGGGACCTGGATGACGGTCTTTCGGCTACCGATAAGTCGCTCGACGACGAATTTCTTGATGCATTTGGCGATCCCGATCAGTCACTTGAACTCGAACCCCTCGAGCTGCAACCGGCAGAACCTGTGCAAGTCGCCAGCGCCGGGAAACTCGAACAAGCGCAGACCTGCATTGACGACGGCGACCTCGACAGCGCGATTGCCTTGCTCAACGAATTGCTCAAGGAGGCCGACGAGCCGCTCAGACAAACGGCGCGGACGTTGTTGGCGGGGATTCGTTGAATCCGGGTCAGAAGGTCTGGCCCAGATTCAGATAAACCGCTTGCTCATCCGCGTCATTCAAGCCGTAGCTGAAATTCAGCGGCCCCAGCGGTGTATCAAACCCAATGAATACACTGGCTGCATTGATGTAGCCGCTGTCGAATTCATTGTCGTTGTTCCACGCTCGACCGCGCTCCAGCGAAGCACCTGCATACAGCGGGAAGTCCAGTGGCAGATACGAGCGCGGCGTCAGGCGACGGTAATACACCGCGCGCATCAGGCTGACGTTCTGCCCGGAAATCGCATCCTCGCGAAACCCGGACAACTGCCGCGCGCCACCCAGCAGAAAGCTTGAAGTCACCACGTTGGCATCATCCAGGGTGCGGCCATAGCGCCCGCCAAGGATCAGCGTGTCCGGCCCACGACTCATGGCTTTGTCGAGTTTGAACTCCCATTGCCGGTAGCGTGTATCCGAACCCAGGCTTGGTTCGAACTGGGTCAGGGTCAGGCCGATGTCTTCGCCTTCGTGCGGGAAGTACACGTTGTCCAGCGAGTCGAACGAGTACTTCAGCGTGTAGAAACCTTCGGTGAAGCTCTCGCTCGGCAGATCCTGATCGCCAATCCGCACGTCGGCCTTGCCCCAGGCCTCGCCGACGCCGAAGCGCACTTCACCGCTATTGCCGATCTGCCGGCCGACATTCAAACCAAAACCATAGCGCTCGACGCGGTACTGGGCGACCGGATCGTTGTCGAGCACCGACTCGACGTTCTGCGCTTCGAACGCGGCGTAGGGCGCGACGAAGTAACGCGAGCCAACATCCAGCGGCTGATAGAACTCGCTGTACAACTCTTGTTTGTCGCCGATCTGCGCCCGCGTCAGCCACTCGGCACCAAGACGGTTGATACCGTTGACCCGGTAACTGGCGCCCAGGTTGAAGGCGCTGTCACCGCGCATATCGTCCGACAGGTTCAGGCCGACGCGCAGATAATCGGTGCCGCTGCGTTTGCCGCGCGCGGTGATCACCAGCGTGTGATTGTCACCTTTGTGCGCCACGCGGTATTGCACTTGCTCAAAGTAATCGAGGCCGTACAAGGTGCCCATGTCCGATTGCAGGCGGCCCATGTCCAGCGGTTCGCCGATGTGCTGGCGGATGTAATAGCGGATCACGTCGTCGCCGACTTTCGAGTCGTTCTCGACCTTGATCGCGGTGATGATCGGCGTGCGCTGACCGGGGGCGCGGGCAGCGTTGAGCTCGGCATCCTGAGTCTGCGCGGGTCTGAGACGGGCGAGGCGCGCATCGAGGATTTTAGTCGCACGGTAGCCGGCGTCGATCATTTCCTGGCCACGGCCGAAATCGGTTGAACCGAAGCTCGCCAGCGGTGGCTGGATCAGCACGTCATTCGGGTGCAGGGTCGCCAGTTGTTCTTCGGAGTTGCGCCGGGTCATCAGAGTGATCGACTGATTCAGCACGTCAACCACGGTGACCAGTTCCTTGCGGTTGCGCAGCGGCGTACCGATGTCGACCACGATGGCCACGTCGACGCCCATTTCCCGCGCCACGTCGAGGGGGATGTTGTCGGTCATGCCGCCGTCCACCAGCAATCGGCCATCGAGCTCGACCGGGGCGAACACCGCCGGGATCGACATGCTGGCGCGAATCACTTGCGGTAGATGACCTTTGCGAAACACCACTTTTTCGCCATTGGCGATGTCGGTGGTCACGGCGCGGAACGGGATTGGCAGCTTGTCGAAATCCCGCGTGTCGCTGGTGTGCGCCAATAAGCTCTCCAGCAGCAGCGCGAGGTTCTGGCCCTGAATCACTCCCAACGGCAAGCCGAGACTGCCGTCGTCGCGGAAGCTGAGTTTCTGTTTAACCAGGAAGTCGCGGTCATCCTGCTTGCGCCGGAACGGTACGTCGCCGCGCGGCGGGGCGTCGGACAGCGCCTGTTGCCAGTCGATGTTCAGGGCAAGTTTTTCCAGCTCGTCGATTTTGTAACCCGAGGCGTACAACCCGCCAATCACCGCGCCCATGCTGGTGCCGGCAATCGCATCGATTTTGATGCCTTGCTCCTCGAGCGCTTTGAGCACGCCAATGTGCGCCAACCCACGGGCAGCGCCACCGGACAGCACCAGGCCGACTTTCGGTCGCGGCACTTCAGCGGCATGGACGAAGATTGGAAGGAAACCAAGCAGCAGGCAGATCAGCAGACGGCGCATCGTGAGTCTCGGGCAGAGCGATAAAGCCGGTTATTATAGCGGCGCCTCTCTGGATCAGGAGTTTCAGCGATCATGACCGTAACAAAAGCGGAAATCGTCATTACTTATTGCACGCAGTGCCAGTGGCTACTGCGCGCCGCATGGCTGGCGCAAGAGCTGCTCAGCACCTTCGGCGATGACCTCGGCAAAGTGTCACTGGTGCCGGGCACCGGCGGCGTGTTTCACATCACCTGCGACGGCACGCAGATCTGGGAGCGCAAGGCCGACGGCGGGTTTCCCGAGGCCAAGGTGCTCAAGCAGCGAGTCCGTGATCAGATCGATCCCGAGCGTGACCTCGGCCACAACGACCGCACTCAGTGAGAGGCAGCTTCGGCGGCGACGGTTTTCTTGTCGGCGCTGCCTGACATCCGGCTCGACACCACGATGGCGACAATGATCAGCGCGCCACCGAGCAACATGCGCAGCGTCGGGTTTTCATCGAATAGCAGCCAGGCGACGGTGATGCCGTACACCGGCTCCATGGCAAACACCACCGCAGCGGTGCGCGCCTTGATCACCGCGAGGCTGGCGACAAACAGACTGTGCGCGACGGCTGTGCAGAATACTCCGAGCAGGGCAATCCACAGCCAGTCAATGGCCCGCACTTCGCTGAGTTGCGGCGCCGCCACCGGCAGCAGACACAGCGCCACCACCACGTTCTGACACAGCGCCGCCTGCACCGCCGGAATGCGCCCGGAGCTGGCGCGGTTGGTCAGTGACAAGAGGGAAAACAGCAGGCCAGAGAGAATCGCCCAGAGCAACCCGGTGGTCGCGCCGCTGGCGAGATCGAACGCCGGGGTCACCAGCACCAGACCGACGCTCACCAGCACCACCAACAGAATCTCGTTGGCGCGGATGCGTTCGCGGAAGATCAGCCCTTCAAGAATCACTGTGAAGGCCGGGAAACTGGCGAAACCCAGCGTAGCGATAGCGACTCCGGCGACTTTTACCGCGATGAAAAAACTCACCCAGTGCCCGGCCAGCAATACGCCGCTCAACGCCAATCGACGCCAGTCCACAGCCTGAAGTTTTTGCCAGCCCTGCTGACTGGCGAAGCGCGCGAAAAAGGCCAGTGCGAGCACGGCAAACGCGGCACGGCCGAACACGATCACCGCAGGCGAGGCGGCCGCGAGTTTGCCGAATACGCCGGTCAGGCCGAACATCAGTGCGCCAATATGCAGGGCGCCGAGGGCGGTACGGGGAGTCATTGCTGTCCTTGGATCGAATACATTTGCGCCATTGAATCGTGTTCTGCCTGATGTGTCTGTCAGCAGACTACCGACAGTTGTCGTCAGCCCCGTGTCGCATTTGTGTAGGAGACATCCTGAAGTCGTCCTGTGAATTGTTCAAGCGTTGTCACGAGACTGACGCACAGTTGTCATGGACGATTAACCCACCGGGCGCAGAGTGGCAAAAACATCGTAGAGGGTCGCCCATGACCAGCGCCGAGCTTGCCAGACCCAGCCGTAAACAACGCGTGCGGACCCTGTGGATCTCCGACGTGCACCTTGGCACCAAAGATTGTCAGGCCGAGCATCTGTCGCAGTTTCTCAAGGGCTATCACGCCGATAAGGTCTATCTGGTTGGCGACATCATCGACGGCTGGAAACTGCGCGGCGGCATGTACTGGCCGCAAGCGCACACCAACGTGATTCGCCGCTTGCTGACCATGAGCAAGCGCGGCACCGAGGTGATCTACGTCACCGGCAACCATGACGAATTTCTGCGGCGTTATTCGAAGTTGATCCTCGGCAATATTCAACTGGTCGATGAAGCGGTGCATGTCACGGCAGACGGCCGGCATTTGCTGGTGATTCACGGCGATCAGTTTGATGTGATCACGCGTTATCACCGCTGGCTGGCGTTTCTCGGCGACTCGGCTTATGAGTTCACGCTGACGCTCAACCGTTGGCTCAATCACTGGCGCGCCCGTTACGGCTACGGTTATTGGTCGCTGTCGGCGTACCTCAAGCACAAAGTGAAGACGGCGGTTAGTTTCATCAGCGACTTCGAAGAAGCGATTGCCCATGAATGCGTGAAGCGCGGACTGCATGGCGTGGTCTGCGGGCACATTCACCATGCCGAGATTCGCAAGGTCGGCGAGGTGGATTACCTCAATTGTGGTGATTGGGTGGAGTCGTGTACCGCGTTGATCGAGCATTGGGATGGCACGATCGAGCTGTATCGGCTGGCGGATGCGCAGGCGCGGGAGGCTGAGCTTAAGGCCGCAAAAGTCGCCGAACTGGCCTAGAAGAGGCAAACATTTGTGTTGGTTTTACTGGCCTCATCGCTGGCAAGCCAGCTCCCACAGTGATCGCGGTGTACACGAAACCTGTGGGAGCTGCGGTGCGACGATTCGACTTGCCAGCGATGAGGCCGGTGCAGACAACGTCAAGCCGGGGCGTGTTCTTCCATCGCCGCTTTGTAGATGGAGTTCTTCGGCTGGGCAAACAGCCTTTCCAGCATCGGCTCGAAGAAACTCATCGGCAACGTGTCGTAATCCGGATCAAACGCCGCCGCATCGTACTTGGCGCAAAACTCGACCGTCGCGTGGTACTGCGGATGCTCACTGAACTGCTCGCGCAGGTGCCGATCCATGCCCAAGTGATGGAAGAAGTAGTAGCCCTGAAAAATTCCGTGCTTCTCGACCATCCACAGATTCTCGGCACTGACGAACGGCTTGAGAATCGCCGCCGCAATGTCCGGATGATTGTAGGACCCGAGGGTGTCACCAATGTCATGCAGCAACGCGCAGACCACGTACTCCTCGTCGCGGCCATCGCGAAAGGCGCGGGTCGCGGTTTGCAGCGAGTGGGTCAGGCGATCCACCGGGAACCCGCCGAAATCGCCTTCGAGCAATTTCAGGTGAGCGAGGATCCGCCCCGGCAACTGGCGGGCGTAGGCGCTGAAGTCTGCGGCGATGATCGCCCAGTCCTCTTGCGTACCGTCCTGCATATGGGTGAAGCGGGCATTGGCATTCATCGGCCATCCTCCGGGCACACAACGTATTCAGAACGGCACACGGCCAAGGATCATGTCGCGGTACATCACGAAGTCGCCGAGCAGGCTGTACCACGGATGCTGAAAAGTCGCCGGGCGGTTTTTTTCGAAGAAGAAGTGCCCGATCCACGCAAAGGTGTACCCGGCGACCGGCAGGGCGAGCAACAGCAGCCAGGCGCCTTTGGCGATGCTCAGCGCAAGAATGCAGATCACCAGTGTGGTGCCGACGAAATGCAGGCGCCGGCACGTGCTGTTGTTGTGCTCGCCGAGGTAGTACGGATAGAACTCGGCGAAGCTGTTGAACGGCTTGATGTTTTCCACGACTGCGATCTCTGTGGTTATTGTTCTGATGGCAAGATGTTCGGCGGGTAGCTTATTTGAGTCTAGAGTGATCATTGGCGTCGGCCAGTGACAATCGGCGCCACTTTAGTATCCTTCGCAAATCAGGCCGTGGCATGCGGCCCGTTCTCTAAAAGAAAAACGCCATGAGCGAACGAACGACTTCTGCAAGCTGGGCGATGGGGATTGTCAAAGCACTGGAAATGGACGGTCTGGATTGCCGGGTTCTGTTCAGGCAACTGGGGCTCGACTACGCGGCGCTGGATGATCCGGATGCGCGCTTCCCGCAAGATTCCATGACCCGACTCTGGCAACGGGCAGTCGAGTTGTCCGGCAATCCCGCTATCGGCCTGAATATGGGCAAAGTGGTGCGCCCGGCATCGTTTCATGTCGCTGGTTATGCGCTGATGTCGAGCAACACGCTGGCCGAAGGCTTTCAGCGGCTGGTGCGTTATCAGCGGATCATCGCAGAGAGTGCTGACCTGAGTTTCCGTCTGCTCGATGAAGGGTATGCACTGATTTTGACGGTGCATGGCGACCATCTGCCACCCACCCGGCAAAGTGGCGAAGCCTCGCTGGCCTGCGCGCTGGCCCTGTGCGGTTGGCTGACCGGGCGCACGCTGCACCCGCGCAAAGTGTTGGTGCAGGGCGATCAGCCGGATGATCTGGAACCTTACAGACAAGCTTTTCATGCACCGCTGGTGTTCAACGCGGCGTATGACGCGTTGATCTTCGAGCGTGCCGACATGGAAGCGCCGCTACCGACTGCCAATGAGGCGATGGCGCTGCTGCATGACCGGTTTGCCGGGGAATATCTGGCGCGGTTTTCCGAAAGTCGCGTGACGCACAAGGCACGCCAGGTGCTGTGCCGCTTGCTGCCACAGGGTGAGCCCAAGCGCGATACGGTGGCGCAAACCCTGCACTTGTCCCAGCGCACGTTGCAGCGTCGCTTGCAGGAGGAGGGCACCAGTTTTCAGCAGTTGCTTGATGACACGCGCCGTGAACTGGCCGAGCAATACCTCGCGCAGGCGAGCATGACTCTGCTGGAAATTGCCTATCTCTTGGGCTTCGCTGACCCGAGCAATTTCTTCCGCGCTTTCCGCCGCTGGTTTGACACCACGCCCGGCGATTACCGGGCGCGACTGCTGCAAACGTCGAACGCTGTCAGTGACGCCAGAACGCCGGAATACACAGCACGAACACCGTAATGATCTCCAGTCGGCCGAGCAGCATGCCGAACGACAGAATCCACTTGGCCGCATCCGGCAGCGTCGCAAAGTTGCCGGCCGGGCCGATGGTTTCGCCCAGACCCGGGCCGACGCCCGACACGGTGCTGGCGGCGCCCGTCAATGCCGTCATCCAGTCGACCCCGAGCAGCGACAGCAGCAGGGCGATCACACAGATGGTGATGGCGAAGAAGAACGAAAACGTCAGGATCGAACGCACGATTTCTTCGTCGAGGCGGTGACCGTTGTATTTCTGCTTGATCACCGCGCGCGGGTGGATCAGCTGATTAAGGTTGGCCTTGAGCAGGATGTAGGCGACCTGAAAGCGGAAAATCTTGATCCCGCCCGCCGTCGAGCCGGAGCAGCCACCGACGAAACCCAGATAGAAGAACAGCATCAGCGAGAAATTGCCCCACAGGCTGTAGTCCCCCAGTGCGAACCCTGTAGTGGTGACCACCGAAGTCACGTTCAGCGCCACATGGCGCAACGCTTCCAGCCAATGCAGCTGTGTGGTCCACCAATACCAAGTGCCGAGCACCAGCCAGGTCACCAGCAACATCCCCAGCAAGCCCTGCACTTGCTGATCCTTGATCAGCGCCCGACGGTTGCCGCGTAACGTGGCCACGTACAGGGTGAAGGGAAGGCTGCCGAGAATCATGATGACGATTGCAACCCAGTGCACCGCCGGTTGTGTCCACTTGGCGAGCGATTGGTCGGACGTCGAGAAACCGCCGGTGGAAATTGCCGACATCGCGTGGTTGATCGCATCGAACGGACTCATCCCGGCCCACCAGAAGGCCAGGCTGCCGAGAATGGTGATGCCGACATACGCCGCCACGATCAGGCGCGCCACCATGTGCGAGCGCGGCATGACCTTTTCCGAACGGTCGGAAGATTCGGTCTGGAACAGGCGCATGCCGCCGATTCGCAGCAGCGGCAAAATCGCAACCGCCATGCCGATAAAGCCGATACCGCCGATCCAGTGCAGCAGCGAGCGCCACATCAAAATGCCCGGCGACATGTTGTCCAGACCGTTGAGCACGGTGGCGCCGGTGGCCGTAATCCCGGACATGCTTTCGAAAAACGAGTCGGTGTAGCTGATGTGCTGGGTCAGCAGAAACGGCAACGCAGCGAAAATACACACCACCAGCCAACTGCTGACCGTCAACAGATACATGTCGCGCGGGCGCAGGTGAATGTGTTCCGGGCGTCCGGGAATCACCAGCGCGAGGCCGGCGACGAAGGTGATCATGCTCGCCCAGAGGAACGACGGCAGATCGCCGGTGCGCTCGTAGATCACCAGCGTGGCCATGGGCACGACCATGGCGATGGCCAGGGTGATCAGGAAGATGCCGATGATGAAACCAATGATGCGTAAGGTCGGCAACGCCATGAAGTCCGCTCGGGCTGATGTGGGAAGGTCGCCATTCTACCCGTGGGGCAGGGCATGTAAACCGGCATCCCGGTGGAAGATACCGCTAGAATAGTCGGACATTTTTTCCAGGAGGTGGCCGATGCAGGCTCTCGACGCTTTGCTCAACCGTGTTTCCGTCCCACGACTGATCGATCCGGCCCCGACTGCCGAACAGCGCGAAGCCCTGTTTGGCGCCGCGTTGCGCGCACCGGATCACGGGCATTTGCAGCCTTATCGCTTCCTCACTATCGAAGGCGCGGCACGTGAGCAGATGGGCGAGTTGCTGGCTGAAGCGGCTAAATTGCAGGGCGGCGAAGTGACCGAGGCGGTGATCGACAAGGCGCGTAACGGGCCGCTGCGCGCACCGTTGGTGGTTGTGGTGATCGCGAAGTTGCAGGATCACATCAAGTACCCGAAGGCTGAGCAGTTGCTGGCGGCCGGGTGTGCGGCGCACGGGATCTTGCTGGCGGCGTATGCGCAGGGGATTGGTGCGGTGTGGCGTACTGGGGATCTGGCTTATTCGCAGCACGTGGCGCAAGGCTTGGGGTTGGTCGAGGGTGAGGAAGTGATTGCGTTCCTGTATCTGGGGACGCCGCAGAAAGAGCCGCGTGTTGCAGAGAAGGTTGATCTGGCGGAGTTTGTTAGTGCCTGGCCTGGTAAAGCCTGAAAGCGTTAAAAGCAAACCCCTCACCCTAGCCCTCTCCCAGAGGGAGAGGGGACTGACTGGGGGATGCTTCAGAGGTCCACCGACCTGAAAGGACTTGGCCGAATCCGGAATTGACGCGGTTCAAGTGCTTAGGCCAATCCATAATCGACTCGGTCATTCAGGTCGATGGATGTCGCCAGACACCTCGGTCGGCCCCCTCTCCCTCCGGGAGAGGGCTGGGGTGAGGGGCTCTTCAGGGTTGCACCACAATCCCCGGCACCAACGGCAACTCCAGACTGGCCACAAACCCGCCCTGCGGATGATTCGCCAGCAGCAAACTCCCGCCATGGCGCTCCGCCGCCCGCCGCGCAATCGCCAGCCCCAAACCATGCCCGGCAGCAGTCTGTCCCGGCGCCCGATAAAACGGCTCGCCCAACTGGCTCAAATGCTCAGCCTGCACCCCCGGCCCATGGTCGCGCACACTCACCACAATCCGCTCGCCCTGACGTGTAGCCTGCAATTCAATCGCCTGCCCGACCGGATTGAAGCGCTGAGCATTGCGCAACAGATTGTCCACCGCGCGCTCGATCATGGTCGGCCAGCCTTTGAGGTTCAGTTGCGGCTCGACCTCCAGCCGCACGGTCTGCTCCGGCGAGCCAAGTTGCGCATCCTTTTGCAGCGTGCCGAGCAAGGCATTCAAGTCGACATCTTCGGCGCTGGCATTGTCGGCATCCACCCGTGCCAGTACCAGAATCTCACTGATCAACGCCTCCAGCCGATCACACTCGCGGGTCAGGCGTGGCCAGAGTTTCTCGCGCTCTTCAGGATTGGCCCGTTCGGCCAGCGCCAAGGCAATCCGCAATCGCGCCAGCGGTGAACGCAGTTCGTGGGAAACGTCACGCAGCAACTGGCGCTGACTGCCGATCAGACTTTGCAGGCGCGCGCCCATACGGTTGAAATCGTTGGCCAGCACGCCGAACTCATCGCGCCGGTTGGCCAGTCGCGCCAGGCTGTTTTGTTGATAGGTGGTCTGCCCCAGGTCATGCACCGCACCGCGCAAACGGCTGAGCGGGCGGGTGATGGATAGCGTTACCAGCAGACTGAACAGGGTCAATACCACCAGCGCGATGCCCAGCGCACTCAATGGCCAGAGCAGGCTTTCGCGATGCCAGGAGTCGAGTTCGGGATGGGGGATGCGGTAGATAAAGAGGTAAGTGTCGCCGCTTTTGTCGCTGGTGAACTCGTCGGTCAGACGCCGCCATGGCAGGCGTCGGTCATCGTTGTTCTGGCGTGCTTCGAAGGCGGCCGCTCGGCGTGGAAAGGTGCCGCGCACTACCGGGTCGCCGCTCTCGTTTAGCACTTGCACGTCGATGTGGTATTGGCGTTTGCGCTGTTCGAGGATGTTCTGAGCGGCGTCTTCGCCCTGGGCTTCATAGGTCTGGGTCCAGTCGGCTGCCAGGGTGTTGAGGCCCGGATGGCGGCTGAGAATCCACGCATCCTGATTGAGCATGTGCCCGAGCAGAATGGAGAGCCCTGCAACCAGAGCGATGGCCAGCCAGAAGCTGGCGAGGATACGCCAGAACAATGAACGCACAGAAAATCCTCAAGCAAAGAAAACCCAACGGCGCTGAGCCGTTGGGTTGGGCGTGACACTAGAGCATTATTGCGCCTTTTGCGGCTGTTGCGCTTTCCAGGCTTTGAACTCGGCCCATTCGGCGCGGCGTTCGGCTTTCTTCTTCTGGATCTCGTCGAATTTCTTCTGTTGATCCGGCTTCAGTACCGCACGTACGTCAGATTCGGCTTTCTTGTGGTTGGCGGCCATTTCGTCTTTCAGAGCTTTCTGATCGGCTGGCGAGAGCTTTTCCAGGTACTTGTCGACCGTCTGCTTACGCTCGTGCATCTGCTCGCCCATGATCTTGCGGATCTGCTCGCGCTGTTCGCGGGACAGGTCAAGCTCGCTGTACGGGCCTTTGCCGTGCATGCCGTGCATCTGACCGCCGTGGCGCGGACCGTCGAGCGGGCCACCCATCGGGCCGCCATCTTGGGGCATGGCCATGGCGACGGTTGGCAGAGCGGCAGCGAACATCAGAGCGATAAGAGTCTTGCGCATGGTGTATCTCCTTGTCTCGTTCCCGGTACGTTCCGGATGAGTTCAGATTACGGAGATCAAGGTCAGCGGCGGTCAGCGCAGTGTAAAGCTTGGGTAAACACGCTTTGGTGCCGACCTGACAAAACTTACAGGCTGTAATAGTAGCCGCGGCTGCGCAGCGCCACGATCCGTGGGCGGCCGTCGGGGTGCGGGCCGATCTTTTTGCGCAGGTTGCTGACGTGCATGTCGAGGCTGCGGTCGTACAGGGTCAGCTTGCGGCCGAGGGCGATCTGCGCCAGTTCCTGTTTGTCCAGCGGCTCGCCGGGTTGCTTGAGCAGGGCTTCGAGCAGGCGGCTTTCGGAGACGGTGAGGGTGAATTCCTTTTCCTCGATGCTGACCACGCCGCGCACCGGGCTGAACATCAGATCGCCGAGTTCGACCTGAGTGGTCACGGCCGTCGGATGACTGCGGCGCAATACGGCGCGCAGGCGGGCGGTGAGTTCGCGCGGATCGCAGGGTTTGGCCAGGTAGTCGTCGGCTCCCAGTTCCAGACCGAGGATGCGATCCAGCGGTTCGCCACGGGCCGAGAGCATCAGCACCGGCAGGTCGGCGTGATCGCTGCGCAATTGCTTGAGCAGTTCCAGACCGCTGCCGTCGGGCAGCATGACGTCCAGCACCACGGCGGCGGGTGAGGTTTCGGCCAGTGCCTTGCGGGCGCTCTGGCCGTCGTGGCAGGCGCGCACCTGGAAGCCTTCCTGGCTCAGCCAGCTACTCAGGAGTTCACACAACTCCTGGTCATCATCAATCAGTAACAGCTCGCTCATGACTCACTCAATTTAGCCATTGTCGACGTTTTCGACTTGCACCACTGGCAAAGATACCGCAGAGCAGCGCCAATAGCGCAACTCCGGCCCCAGTGACGAACCATTGCTGCTGATCAGTCAGCAGACGCGGCATTGGACTGGCCTGGGCTTCCTTGAGTTGCAGCTTCAAACGTTGATTTTCCTGACGCAAGCGGCCGAGCTGGGCGCTTTCGCGTTCGTTGTCGGCACTTTGCAATTGTTTGCTCAGTTCTTCGCGCTGCTGCTCGCTGGCCTTGAGGCGCTGCTGCAATTCGGTGATCTGGCTGCCGGCACTTAACGACAATGGCGTCGTGTTGCCGCCCTCAGTCCCTTCCTCGCCATGGGCGGGGGCCACGATCGACAACGTCAACAACATCAGACACAACGGACCCTTGCGCATCGCGACACCTGTTTCCAAATGGATATTGGGCAGGTTGTCGGCAGGCAAACGAGAATAATGAGCGATTGAGAGCAGCAAGAACTATCAAGGTTCAGTGCCAGAAACCATTTCGCCGACCGTGAGGGGATAGGTAACCGTGGCGAGGGAGCTTGCTCCCGCTAGACTGCGCAGCAGTCTCCAGCTTCGTGAGTTGAACAGCGGGGCCGCTCCGCGCCCCAGCGGGAGCAAGCTCCCTCGCCACAAGGTTCTCTACTTGTTAAGGCAGGACTTGCTTGAACGGTTTGACGCTGACGTTGGCGTAGACGCCCGCGGCGATAAACGGATCGGCATCGGCCCAGGCCTGGGCGGCGCTGAGTGAGTCGAACTCGGCGACGATCAGGCTGCCGGTGAAACCCGCTGCGCCCGGATCATTGCTGTCGACCGCCGGGTGCGGGCCGGCCAGGACGATGCGGCCTTCACCCTTGAGTACCTGCAGGCGCTCAAGGTGTGCAGGGCGGGCAGCCAGTCGGGCTTCCAGAGAGTTGGCGACGTCGGTAGCAATGATTGCGTAGAGCATGTCAGTCCTCGGTTTTTGGCGTTGTGGTATCGGTGTCATGCAGGTGACGCGACAGGTAAATACCCTGTGCGATCAGGAACAGCACGGTCATGCCCAGGCTGCCGAACACCTTGAAGTCGACCCAGTAGCTCTGGAAGGTGAAGGCGACAAACAGGTTGGCCGCGCCGCAGAACAGGAAAAACGCGATCCAGGCGATGTTCAAGCGCGTCCAGACCGGATCCGGCAAGGTCAGCGCGTGGCCCATGATGCGTTTGATCAACAGGCGGTCACCGATGAAATGGCTGCCGATGAAGGCCACGGCGAACAGCCAGTTGACCACCGGGGCTTTCCATTTGAGGAACGTTTCGCTGTGGAAGGCCAGGGTCAGGCTGCCGAACACGAGGCAGGCGATCAGGGTCAGCCACTGGCTCTTCTCCAGCTTGCGCTGTTTGATGAAGAGGGCGC
The DNA here is from genome assembly GCF_049897765.1 of Pseudomonas sp. TWP3-2. Taxonomy (NCBI): domain Bacteria; kingdom Pseudomonadati; phylum Pseudomonadota; class Gammaproteobacteria; order Pseudomonadales; family Pseudomonadaceae; genus Pseudomonas; species Pseudomonas sp. TWP3-2. Next base: position 73,054 of record NZ_JAFCWW010000009.1, read on the forward strand.
CATACACCACCAGGGAGCTGATGATCAGCATCGCGGTGGCGCTGTAAATACCGCCTACAGTCAACTCATGCCCGGCGATATCGACGGTGCGTGGATCGAGTTTGTAGACGATGAAGAACAGCAGAAGCGGGATGAAATCGATGAATTGTTTCACAGTGAGAGCCAGATGCCGGATGTGGCGGCATAATAACAAACATATCGGCGCGCGATAGCGCCAGCTTATTTGAGGTTACACATCCCCGTGAATGTTGATTTGCACTGCCACAGCACGGCCTCCGACGGCGCATTGGCGCCTGCGGTACTGGTTGCGCGTGCGTTTGAAAATGGCGTGCGAGTTCTGGCCCTGACCGATCACGACACCCTCGAAGGCCTCGCCGAAGCGCGCAGCGCCGCCACCGAGCTGGGGATGCAACTGGTCAACGGCGTCGAATTGTCCTGCACCTGGGGCGGCGCGACCATTCATGTGCTGGGCTACGGTTTCGACGTCAACGCCGTACCGTTGGTCGAGGCAATCGCCAGATTGCACGATGGCCGCTGGCTACGGTCGGAAGAGATAAGCCGCAAGCTTGCGCTCAAAGGCATGCCCGGCGCTCTCGAAGGCGCACGGCAGATCCAGCAGGAACTCGGCGACAGCGGCAACGCCCCGGCCCGTCCGCATTTCGCCGACTGGATGGTGCGTGAAGGCTTCGTCAAGGATCGCGCCGAAGCGTTTCGCAAATGGCTCGGCGCCGGCAAGCTCGGTGACGTCAAACAACACTGGCCGACCCTGGAAGAGACTGTCGGCACGCTGCGCGCCGCCGGGGCCTGGGTCAGTCTGGCGCATCCGTGGCACTACGATTTCACCCGCAGCAAGCGCCGAAAACTGATTGCCGACTATATTCAAGCAGGCGGGCACGCAATCGAGGTGGTCAATGGCCATCAGCCCGCAGAACAGGTGGGCAGCCTGGCGATCCTTGCCCGTGAGTTCGGTCTGCTGGTCAGTGCCGGCAGTGATTTTCATGGCCCTGGTGGCTGGTCCGAGATCGGCCAGTACCGGCCGCTTCCTGAGGACCTGCCGCCCCTGTGGTGCCGGTTCAAACATGACACAGTTATTGCCGCCGTCTGAACAGGTAGAGAATGTGAGTCAATTTTTCCAGATCCATCCGGAAAACCCGCAAGCGCGCCTGATCAAACAGGCTGTTGAAATCATCCGCAAGGGCGGGGTGGTGATTTATCCCACTGACTCTTCCTACGCTATCGGTTGCCAGATGGGCGACAAGAATGCTGTGGAGCGCGTGCGGCGCTTGCGTCAACTCGATGAGAAACACAACTTTGCGATGATCTGCAGCGATCTGTCGCAACTCGGCCTGTTCGCCAAGATCGACACCGGCACATTCCGCATTCTCAAGGCGCATCTGCCCGGCCCTTACACCTTCATTCTCAACGCCACCCGCGAAGTGCCACGCCTGCTGCTGCATCCGAAGAAACGCACCATCGGCCTGCGCGTGCCGAGCCATCCGATTGCGCTGGCGCTGCTGGCCGAACTGGGTGAGCCGCTGATGAGCGTGACCCTGATCATGCCCGGCGATGAAGATCCGCTGACCGATCCCTATGAAATGCGCCAGTTGCTCGAGCATCAGGTTGATCTGATCATCGACGGCGGCTTTGGCGGGATCAAGGCGTCCACGGTCATAGACTTGACCGGCGACGATCCGGAAGTGGTGCGCGTCGGTTGCGGCGACCCGGCTCCGTTCATGGTCGAGGCCTGAATGTCCGCAGTGGAAACCGTCGATCCGCAGGCCGGCGCCCAGCAAGAACTGCCGTTTGCCATGGTCTATGGCCAGGCGGTCATGGAAATGCCGCTCGATCTGTACATTCCGCCAGATGCGCTCGAGGTGTTCCTCGAAGCCTTCGAAGGCCCGCTCGACCTGCTGCTGTATTTGATCCGCAAACAGAACATCAACATCCTCGATATCCCGGTGGCGGAAATCACCCGCCAATACATGGGTTACGTCGAGCTGATGCAATCGGTGCGTCTGGAGCTGGCCGCCGAGTATCTGGTGATGGCCGCCATGCTCGCCGAGATCAAGTCACGGATGTTGCTGCCGCGAGCGGAAACCGTCGAAGACGAAGAGGACGACCCGCGTGCCGAACTGATTCGCCGCTTGCAGGAATACGAGCGCTTCAAGGCTGCCGCCGAAGGCATTGATGGCCTGAGCCGGGTCGGCCGCGACGTGGTGGTACCCAAGCTTGACGCCCCGGAAGCCCGCGCGCGCAAGCTGTTGCCGGACGTGGCGCTGGAAGAAATTCTGATGTGCATGGCCGAGGTCTTGCGCCGTGGCGACATGTTTGAAAGCCACCAGGTCAGCCGCGAAGCGCTGTCCACCCGCGAACGTATGAGCGATGTGCTCGAGCGGCTCAAGGGCGGCGGGTTTGTGCCGTTTATCGAACTGTTCACCGCCGAGGAAGGCAAGCTCGGCGTGGTGGTGACCTTTATGGCGATCCTTGAACTGGTCAAGGAATCCTTGGTCGAGCTGGTGCAGAATGAGCCGTTCGCCGCGATCCACGTGCGAGCCCGAGCCGAATAACGAGTCGAAACATGAACCTGACTGAACCCCGCGAGCTGGCGCCCCTGCTTGAAGCCTTTCTGTTGGCCTCGGGAAAACCGCAATCGCTTGAACGCCTTTTCGAGCTGTTCGAAGAAGGCGAACGCCCGGAACCGCCGGTCTTCAAGAAAGCCCTGAGCTTGCTCGCCAAGTCCTGCGACGGCCGTGCGTTCGAGCTTAAAGAAGTCGCGTCCGGCTACCGCCTGCAAATCCGCGAGAAGTTTTCGCCGTGGGTCGGGCGCTTGTGGGAAGAACGCCCGCAGCGCTATTCCCGCGCCTTGCTGGAAACCATGGCGCTGATCGCCTATCGCCAGCCGATCACCCGTGGCGAAATCGAAGACGTGCGTGGCGTGGCGGTCAACAGCAACATCGTCAAAACGCTGATGGAGCGCGAGTGGATCCGCGTCGTTGGTTACCGCGACGTGCCGGGCAAACCGGCGATGTTCGCCACCACCAAGGCTTTTCTCGATCATTTCAATCTGAAGAACCTCGACGATCTGCCGCCGCTGGCCGAACTGCGCGAGCTGGAACCGGACCCGATTCTGGACTTTGACGACGCACCGGTGCCCGCCAGTTTGCAGGAGTTGGCCGACGCCAGCGCCGAGCCGGAGGAGGAGAAGGAAGAAACCAGTTTCCACACCTTGCTGCTTGAGCTGGACAGCATGGAGGAGGGGATCAAGACCGACTTCGACGACTTGCTGCGGGATGTGGCGGACGGTCCGCCGATGTCGGCAGAGTTTGACGCCGAGCCAGTTGCGCCGACGGTTGAGCCCGAGCCCGAGCCCGAACCGGAGCACGAAGACGACGTATTAGGCGTCGCCGAGGCCAGGGAGAAACTGCTCGCCGCCGTGGCCGCCCTTCAGCCGCCCGAACCCGAACTGAGCGAAGAAGAAGCCGAAGCCCGCGCCCTGGCCGAAGCCATCGAAGCCGAACGGCGCGAATTCGAGGATTGAGCATGAGCTCAACCAAAGACCCGTGCATCAGCCTCTGCAAATTCACCGATGACATCTGCATCGGATGCGGGCGCAGCAAGCGCGAGATCAAAGCCTGGAAGAAACTCGACAAGGACGACAAGCGCACGGTACTCGCCGAAGCCGCGCTGCGCCTGATCAAACTTCGCAAGGCCGGTCGGCGGAAAAGCAAATAACTGTCGATCGATCAGCTAGTCTTTGATGCGCCAACGCGCACATCCGCGTATGATTCGCGACCCTTCGTCGATCCCTTCGGCAAAGAACCCAGATTTCAAAGCTTCAGCGCGCTTAATTCAGAGCGTTCTGAACAGACCACACCGGGAGGTGCCCAGATGAGTATCAACGACCAGAAAGACGACCAGGAAATCGGCCCAGCAGGCGAGAAACTGCAAAAAGTCCTCGCCCGTATCGGCGTCGGCTCGCGCCGCGATGTTGAATCCTGGATCACTGCCGGCCGCATCAAGGTCAATGGCAAAGACGCCACCTTGGGCCTGCGCGTCGACCTGCACGACGCAATCACCATCGATGGCAAGGTCATCAAGCGCGAAGAAGCCGCCGAGTCGGTACGCCGCGTGATCATGTACAACAAGCCCGATGGCGAGATCTGCACCCGTGACGACCCTGAGCGTCGTCCAACCGTGTTCGACAAGCTGCCACGTCCGAAAGAAGGGCGCTGGATCAACATCGGCCGTCTCGACATCAACACCACCGGTCTGCTGATGTTCACCACTGACGGTGAACTGGCCAACCGTCTGATGCACCCGTCCTACGAAATGGACCGTGAGTACGCCGTGCGTGTTCGTGGTGAAGTCGATGACGAGATGATCGAGCGTCTGAAGGCTGGCGTGGTGCTGGAAGACGGCCCGGCCAAGTTCACCGATATCAAGCAGGCTCCGGGCGGCGAAGGCTTCAATCACTGGTACCACTGCGTGGTGATGGAAGGCCGTAACCGTGAGGTTCGTCGTCTGTGGGAATCCCAGGGTCTGGTGGTCAGCCGTCTGAAGCGCGTGCGTTTCGGTCCGGTGTTCCTCAACTCCGACCTGCCGATGGGCCGCTGGCGCGAAATGAGCCAGTATGAAGTCGACATTCTGAGCGCTGAAGTCGGCCTGACGCCGGTGGCCATGCCGCAACTGAATGCCAAGAGCAAAGACAAGCTCGAGCGTCTGCAACGCAAATCGTCGCGCCCGATGGGCAAGACCGAGCGCGTGCGCACGCTGCGTCCAGCCGCTGGCGCCCCGACCGGCCCGCGTCCATCGCGTGAGCCGCACATCGAAGGCGAGCGTCCAGCGCGCAAGCCTGCTGGCGCCCGTGACGGCGAGCGCGCTCCGCGTCCGGCCAACGGTCGCACTGAGCGTGGCGAGCGTGGTGCTCCTGCCGGTCGCGGTACGCCAGTGGCGGATCGTCCAGCGGACACCACCAACAAGCGCCCGGCCAAACCGGCGCCGAAGCGTCCAGGTATCAAACTGGTCGACGGCGACAAGCCATCGGGCAAGCGCCGTGGCGCACCGGCTGGTTCCGGTCAGCGTCCGGGCTTTGGTCGTCGCAAGCCTGAGTAAGCGGTTTTTGCGCTGAACCAGAAACGCCAACCTCAGGGTTGGCGTTTTTTTTCGTCTGGCGAAAGTTATGTCGTGGTTTTGAGGCCGTCATCGCTGGCAAGCCAGCTCCCACAGGATTCGGGGTGGATTCAAATTCTGTAATCGACATAATCCCTGTGGGAGCTGGCTTGCCAGCGATGGCGTCAGTCGCCTAAAAAACAAACCTGCCGTCAAACACCGGTTTGTCATCCAGCGCCAACACTCCGCTGGAGAAAATCAGATCCAGGTGATGACTGCCCTTGGCTCCACCACCCAACCCCAGATGCAAACCACAATGGCGCTCCTCGAATCCGGCATTGCGCGCATACAGCTTTTTCACGCCTTCGTTAGTACCGATGCCCAACTCCTCGATCCGCCGGTTCGACGGGTTGGCATCCAGGTACTTGTTGAAATCATGCTCCAGCCCCGGCACCTCGGTGGCGATGCGGCTGATGGTCGAATTCTCGATCCACAGCTCCAGCGGCGATTCCAGCACGCCGTATTTGCGCGCAAACGGAATGGTGCTGAGGAACGTGCCCTTGAACTTCACATGGCCATTGATCGCTTCACTGTGAGTGGCGATTTCACCGGGCGCGAGATCGAAATTGCCGACACCGTTGATGTCGGTCCATTTCTTGATGCTGCTCATCGGCGTTTCGAACCATGAGCCGTGCTCGTCCTTGAAACTCAGTGTGGTGGCCTGCGACATGCGCTGGATCAGATGGCTATTCAACCCGGCAATGCGTTGCGGCGTGACGCTGAAGGTGTCGTAGAAATAATCGCCGTAATCCTTGAACAGCAGCGATTTCTTCCAGTTCTCGGCCATCACCGTTTGCAGCGCGCGGACAAACTCCGGGCCGTCGGGGCGCGGGTTAGGCAGGGTGGAAGAGTCGTAGAAGAAAATGTACAGATCGCTGTCGGTGATCGCCGAAGTCAGCGCTGCGGTGGATTCCAGGTCCAGGCGTCGGGCGCTGAACTTGAAGCGCGGATGATCGCCGGATTTTTCGGCGATGGCGCCGGTCAGCGCTTCGTAATCGGCAGTGTGCCCCAGCAGCACCTTGGCTGATTCAAGTCCGGCCAAGGCTGGGTGATGTTCGAGGTAGTAGAGGAAATGCGAAATCGCGCGTGGCTTATCCATGAGCCCTCCCGGACAGACCGTGAGAAAAGCGGCAGGCACGACCGGCCGGATCGTGCCTGCCCGGGACGTGTTACAGAGGCCACATCGCCGTGCCGAACGGTACGACCGCGTCGGCTTGCATCATTTCCACGGCGGCGTCATGAGTCGGTGCTTCGAACCATTCGTCCAGTTGCAGTTCGGTGTCCAGGTCTTTTTCCAGTACTTGCATGGTCGATCTCCTAGATGACTTTCACGATTGGAATAGCGGCGCACTCTCAACTGCCAATGGCTCGCGGAACAGTGCGCTGACTTGCCGGTCACGAACCCCGGCAGGACGTGAAGAACCTAGTTGACGATGTTTTGTTGCGCAAAAAATTATCCATTTAATTTTTAAATAAACTTTTTATTCCGTTTTTCTGACGGCGTTTTCTTATTTGAAAACAAAAAACTAAACGGCTTTTTCGTTAGCAAGCTTGCCACCGTCAATTTGCAGACGACCTACAGATTTTTCTGAATCGGAAACTATGCGTTACGCGATGTAACGTATTGTTTACGAAATACGCGCTTTAGTCCCATGGATCAGGGAGCTTGGCGCGGCTGTAAGGAATTCATGCCGAAGGCCCGTCTGTGCTGAGCCGTGCAAGGCTCTGGCGCGCTTGTTTCCGAACGCTTTGAACGATGAGATGCGCCCTATGCCTGTCGTGCAGGTGCATAACAAGAAGGAGGCGCAATGAACGCCGTAATCCGATTTCACCTCTCCTCAGTGGGCGACTTTTCACTCGTCCATACCGACGGCCTGCAAAGGCCTGAATCAAATTTTGCAGTCGCCCGGGCTACTCGAGGCGGACACGCGCAATCCCGGCAACCGACACGCTGATCCAGCGGTGTCTGGCAGCAGGGGGTTAGCGGTGTACAATGCGCCGCGTTTTAGCTGTGACCCTCTGCGTAATCGCGTAAATCTCAAGGCCATCCGCCTTGTTCACTCCGTCGCGTCACGAGCGTGCCGGGTTCGATTTCGTCACAGATAAAAACAAACAGGTGACGCATGACCGTTGTAAAAAAGCTGAACTCCTGGTGCCTGCGCTGGGGTTTGATCGAGGCTGCCAAATCGCAACCTTGCAGCAACGTCTACTGAACATCATCAAACCTTGCGTGAGACCTTTTTCATGAGTGGACAACCCTCGCAATCAGGCGAGCTGAAACGCGGCCTGAAAAACAGACACATTCAACTGATCGCCCTCGGTGGCGCGATCGGTACCGGATTGTTCCTCGGCTCGGCCGGGGTCCTGAAATCCGCCGGCCCGTCGATGATCCTCGGCTACGCCATCTGCGGCTTCATCGCGTTCATGATCATGCGCCAGCTCGGCGAAATGATCGTCGAAGAGCCGGTAGCCGGCTCCTTCAGCCATTTCGCGCACAAGTACTGGGGCGGCTTTGCCGGTTTCCTGTCGGGCTGGAACTGCTGGATTCTGTACATTCTGGTGGGTATGTCGGAGCTGACAGCGGTCGGCAAGTACGTGCACTACTGGGCGCCGGATATCCCGACCTGGGTGACCGCAGCCGGCTTCTTCGTACTGATCAATCTGATCAACCTGGCCAACGTCAAAGTCTTCGGTGAAGCCGAATTCTGGTTCGCGATCATCAAGGTCGTGGCGATCGTCGGCATGATCGCGCTGGGCAGCTACCTGCTGGTCAGCGGCAATGGCGGCCCGCAAGCCTCGGTGAGCAACCTGTGGTCGCACGGTGGTTTCTTCCCCAATGGCGTCAGCGGTCTGGTGATGGCCATGGCAATCATCATGTTTTCCTTCGGCGGTCTGGAAATGCTCGGTTTCACCGCCGCTGAAGCCGACCAGCCGAAGACCGTGATCCCGAAAGCCATCAACCAGGTGATCTACCGCATCCTGATTTTCTACATCGGCGCACTGGTGATCCTGCTGTCGCTGACGCCGTGGGATGCCCTGCTGGCCAACATCAATGCCTCCGGCGATTCCTACAGCGGTAGCCCGTTCGTACAAGTGTTCTCGATGCTCGGCAGTAACACCGCCGCGCACATCCTCAACTTCGTGGTCTTGACCGCTGCGTTGTCGGTATACAACAGCGGCACCTACTGCAACAGCCGCATGTTGTTGGGCATGGCCGAGCAAGGTGATGCGCCGAAAGCGCTGGCGAAGATCGACAAGCGCGGCGTGCCGGTGCGTTCGATCCTTGCTTCCGCAGCGGTGACGCTGGTGGCAGTGTTGCTCAACTACCTGATCCCGCAGCACGCGCTTGAGCTGCTGATGTCGCTGGTTGTAGCGACGCTGGTGATCAACTGGGCGATGATCAGCTTCTCGCACTTCAAGTTCCGCCAGCACATGAACAAGACCCGGCAGACGCCGTTGTTCAAAGCGCTGTGGTATCCGTACGGCAACTACATCTGCCTGGCATTCGTTGCATTCATTCTGGGTGTGATGCTGCTGATTCCGGGCATCCAGATCTCGGTGTACGCGATTCCGGTGTGGGTCGTGTTCATGTGGGTCTGCTACGTGATCAAGAACAAACGCGGTGCGCAACAAGCTGTGCAGGCGGCAGGTGCTGCCAAGTAAGCGCTGACGCACAAACAACTAACCCGGCCAAGCGCCGGGTTTTTTGTCTGCGCAAGAAGGGTTATGCGTAATCTGCGATGGGATAGCGCGTGCACAGCGCTTCGGTCTGTAGGCGCAGTTGCTCACGCAGTGCAGGTTGCAGCGTGTAATCCTGCTCGCCGAGTGGCGTGAGGTTGTCGAGGATCCGGCAGATCAGCTCGACGACTTCGCGGCAGCCTTGGGCATCGATGTGACGCTGCGCCATGCAGCCTGTGCCGATGCGCAAGCCGCTGGTGATGTGGGACGCTCGGGTTTCGCCGGGTACGCGATGGCGGTTGACGATGATCCCGCACTGATCCAGCGCCGATTGCGCCATGCAGCCGGTGATGCCGCCACGCAGGCGCAGCAGAATCGTATGGTTGTCACTGCCGCCGCCGATGACCTCGTAGTCATGCGCCTGAAACGCGCTGGCCATCGCCTCTGCCGTAGCGCGGATGCGCGCCATGTCAGCGTCGAATTCGGCAGACATCGCGTAGCCCAGCGCCGCCGCTTTGGCCGCGATCATGTTCACCGCCGGCGCGCCCTGCATGCCCGGATATACGGCTTGCTCAAGCGCACGGCTGAAGGTGATCCGCAGGCCGGGGACTTTGGTGTTCGCGTCTCGGCCGGACAGAATCAAGCCACCACGCGGGCCGGCGAGTTGCTTGTGAGTGCAAGTGGTGGTGACGTGCGCAACGTCGATCGGATTCGGATGGCGCCCGGTGGCAACCAGTCCGGCGATGTGCGAAATGTCAGCCAGCAGGAGCGAGCCGGCTTCATCGGCAATTTCGCGAAAACGCTGGAAATCCACCACACGCGAGTAAGCCGTTGCGCCGCACATGATGATACGCGGGCGATGCGCCAGCGCCAGTGTGCGCACCTCGTCGTAATCGATCAGGCCTTGCGCAGTCGTGCCGTACTGGATGGCCTTGTAGTAGTCGCTGGAGAATGCAGTCGGGCAGCCATGGGTGAGGTGCCCGCCATGTTCGACGGCCATTCCCAACAGAGTATCGCCAGGCTCAAGCAGGGCCGTCAGCACTTGGTAATTGGCGTTCGACGCCGAATGCGATTGCACGTTTGCGTATTGGGCGCCGAACAATTCGCGCGCTCTGCGCACGGCCAGCGACTCAACCCGATCGGCGTTTTCGCAACCGGTGTGACCGCGTCGGCCGAGCATGCCTTCAGCGGTTACGTTGACCAGCGTCGAAGCGGACGCCACCAAAGTGCGCGGCTTGACTGCGCTGGAGGAGGAGATCAGCGACAGCGTGCGGTGTTGACGCGTGATTTCAGCGTCGAGGATCTGCGCCAGTTCGGCATCTTCTGCACGAAGATCCGCCAGGCCACGGCGCAGCAAATCTACCTGGCTCGCAGGCTGTTCAGTCATGACTGCCATTGTCTGTTTACCTTCCCTGTGTGTTGCGCGCTGCGAACAACAGCGCGACTTTCCTGAGCTTGCGTGGTGTACCTCCGATGCAGACGATCCGTGTTGTGGCGCCCATGCGCGCCCAACTAACGTCTGTACCGGCAGCCAGCGTTTCATACCTGCGCATGATGCTTTGAGCGCAGGACGGCTGGGTGCATCATAGATTTTTCAGTCAGGAATGCCACCGAATTAATCAAAAAAATGAACATTGTTCAAAGAAAATGATTCTTTTTGCATGGGGGTTAGGTGTAAAACTGCGTGTGCCGGGCTCAAGGAATGGAGCGATGCTATGATCGCTCGCGGCTTTCATACGGAGAAAGCCGCAATCAAGTACTTCGCTTGTGAGTACTGAGTGAGTATTCAGGGCGTATCCTTGGTTGCGGATAAAAAGGACGGGTAAGCATTTCATGCACAGAAAAGAAAGATCGGAGAATCTCAAGAACAACATCAAGTACTTGATAAAAAGTCGCGGTGAAACTCAACTGTCCTTATGCAACTCCAGTGGCCTGACCAGAACTACCATCTACAATATTCTCGAAGGTAAGGTGGTAAACGTACAGCAGTCCACGGTGCGTAAGATTTCTGATTTTTTCGGCGTTTCTTATGAAGAAATAGAAACTATCGATTTTCAAGAGAAGGAAATAATAGACAGCAGTATTTCACCGCAGGGGAATATGAATCCCGCCGCAGTGCCTATTCTGAAAGAGAGTCTGGTTCTACAGAATCTGGATAAGCGAATTGGTGAGCTGGCGACCATTTACCCATTGACCTACTATTTCGGAACATCCTTCAATTTGATCGGTGTGCTGCTGGAAAACGAAATCAGCGGCAAAAATGAGTCGGGCGATTTATTGATAGTGCAAAAAGGTTCATCAACCAGCGACAGGGAAAAGCTGGTGTATGACCACATCACCAAAAAGCTGCTGATAACCAAAGAGGTCGGCGTTGTTGCGGATCGTTTTTGTGTTGTCGGAGACATAATCGAGGAACGATTTAATGGGCTGTAGTGTTGAAATGGAAAACAGCAAATACAAGCTATTGGGATTTGAAAACGAAAAAAGCCTCGCCGTGATCATGATTATCGCGACGGGCAAGATCATTAAAATAAAACTGAGCGAAGTGTTGAATAGTGAGATTATGGATAATCTGAATAAAATCGAAGTGAAAAACCTGTACAAGAAGTTCTACTCCCAGGGCGGGGCGCTCACCGCCTACGAAATGAACGACCGTCATGAGAGTTCATGGATGATTTACATCATTCTGAACCTGATGCTGTTCACACTCTATATCTTCACCAGTATTGCCGCGACCAAGCCAATTTATCTGGAATACTTCGATATCGTCGTGACACCGGGGACATTCCTGTATCCCCTGACGTTTCTGATCGTTGATTTGCTGAATGAGACGTTTGGCCTGAGACTGGCGCGCAAGGCGATACTTTTTGCCTTCATCAGCAATGCGGCCATTATTATTCTGTTGGCCATTACCACTCATCTTCCTGGCTTGCCAGGCTGGAAACTCGATGGGCCTTACAATGATGTCATCAGCCAGTTGTCTTCAGTGCTGGTTGCATCTTCTATTTCATTTCTGGTGTCTGAAAACATAAATTCGTGGTTGTTGTGCAAAATCAAAGAACTCACCAACTCGAAGTTTCTGTTCCTGCGGGTGTTTTTGAGTACGTTGTTCGCGGTGATCATCGACAGTTTTCTGTTCTGCTATATCGCGTTTTATGGCGTTATGGAGAACAGTGCGATCCTCAGCATGATCTACGTTCAGATCGCGATTAAAGTCTGCTTTGCGTTCTTTAACGTCTTGCCTGCATACGGCGCGAGGTCATTGTTCAAGAAATATTTGACAGGCGCAGTCCAGACTCGATAAGCCAAGGCTGGCGCTCACTTGACATGCCATTGTGTGCATGTCCGAGTGAGCGCTTTTGTGTTTTACGAAAGTTTAAGCTTGGCTTTCAAGCTCTGTGTAACTTGCGATTTGTTATTCAAGAACTCGTTCAGTCCTTTCGCGCGAAGATTGCAAGCATCGCAATCGGCACATCCGCTGCCCATAATGCCGTTGTAGCAAGTCAGTGTTTGTTCGCGAATCAAATCCAGTTGATTGTGGTAATCGGCCAAGGCCCAGGTTTCTGCCTTGTTCAGCCACATCAGCGGCGTTTCCAGCGTCAATGGGTAATCCATGCCTAGCTCAATGGCTTTGTTCAAAGCCTTGACGAACTCATCTCGACAGTCTGGATAGCCAGAGAAATCAGTCTCGCAAACACCGGTGATGACTGTTTTGGCTTGAACTTGATACGCATAAATCGAAGCCAGGGTTAAAAACAGAATATTTCTGCCCGGCACGAAGGTACTTGGAATACTTTCACCGGAGCTGTTCACGGTCGGCACCGGGATGTTGTCGCGTGTCAGGCTGCTGATTGCCAGCTCATTCAACAACGATGCATCCAGAACTTTATGCACGATGACGCCGAGCTTCTTGGCCAGATGCTGGGCGACTTCAATTTCTGCGCGATGGCGCTGACCATAGTCGAAGGTGATGCAGTGAATTTCATCGTAGTGGGCGAGGGCGTGAATCAGGCAGGTTGTGGAGTCCTGTCCGCCACTGAAAACGATAACTGCTTTGCTGGTCATGCTTATGCTTCCTGCATTGGGATAGTTAGGGCCAAGGTTGTATGGGCGGGGATGATACTTCATCTGTGTATAGTGGCCGGTCAGAAATTGGAAATGCCCTTGAAGCCGTGCCCACGAGCAGCTTCAGGGATGTAACGAGACGTCAGGTTTCACGATGAGAATGCAATGCTGAAGATTTCCAACACTGTGCATCTGCCGGATGCCGAGATCGAGTTGACCGCCATTCGTGCGCAAGGCGCGGGTGGACAGAACGTCAACAAGGTCTCGAGTGCCATGCACCTGCGCTTCGACATTCCTGCTTCGTCCTTGCCGGAGTTCTACAAGGAGCGTCTGCTCGCGTTGCGCGACAGTCGCATCACCAGCGATGGCGTGTTGATCATCAAGGCTCAGCAATATCGTACGCAGGAAGCTAACCGCGCCGATGCGCTGGAGCGCCTGACCGAGCTGATTCTAAGCGCCACCAAAGTCGAAAAGAAACGCCGCCCGACCAAGCCGACTCTCGGTTCGAAGAAGCGTCGGCTCGAATCGAAAACCAAGCGCGGCAGCATCAAGGCCGGGCGCGGCAAGGTGGATTTCTAGTCTCCGCGGTACTTGGCGGTGTGCCGGTACAGATAGATGCTCAAGCCCAGACCGCTTAGGGCAGCGAGGGCGGCAAACAGAAAGATCGAAGCAAAGCCGAAGCCCGCCGCAATCGCCCCGGCCAGCGGCCCGGTGATACCCAGCGACAAATCGATGAACAGCGAATAAGCCCCGACTGCCGCACCACGGCTGGAGGCCGGCACCAGGTTCACCGCTTCCACCCCGAGCGCGGGGAACACCAGCGAGAAACCGAAACCGCTCAACGCCGCACCGGCCAACGCCCAATGCGCGTCCGGCGCCAGCCACAGCAGGAGCAGGCCCAGGGTTTCCACCGACAGACAGGCAATCGCCACGCGGAACCCGCCGAGACGGTTGATCAGATTGCCAAACAGCAGCCGCGCGCCAATGAAACTGGCACCGAACAGGCTCAGGCACAGCACCGCGTTATCCCAATGTTGCGTCGCGTAATACAGCGTGATGAAAGTCGCGATGGTGCCGAAACCGATTGAACCCAGTGCCAGACCGCAACCGTGGGGAAAGACCCGGCCCAGCACATGCATGAACGGTAGGCGCTCGCCGACCACAATCGGCGCCGCAATTTTTGGCCATGCCAGCAATAATCCAAGCGAAGACAGCAGCACGATGCTCACGCCCATGCTCCACAACCCCAACTGGCTGACCAGCCACACGCCCAGTGGCGCACCAATGGCGATGGCGCCGTAACTGGCGATGCCGTTCCACGAAATGACCTTGGCGGTATTCGCCGCGCCGACCCGGCCAATGCCCCAGCCGATCGAGCCCGAGCCGACCAGACTTTCCGCGCTGCCCAGCACCAGGCGACCAATCAACAGACTGATCAAGCTGAGCATCGGCAAGCTCTGCGTCCACGCCGAAATCAGCATGAACACACCGCTCAGACCGCACCCGGCCAAGCCATACATCACCGCCAGTTTGCTGCCCTTGTTATCAATGATCTTGCCGGCATACGGGCGGCTGAGCAGGGTGGCGAGGTATTGCACGCTGATCACCAGCCCGGCGATTACCGCGCCAAAACCCAGGTCACTGTGGACGTAACCGGGTAGCACGGCGAGTGGAATGCCGATATTCAGGTAGCCGATGAACGTGAAAAGGACGATGGAAACGACTTGCAGCGTAACCGCCAGGGGGCGCTGGGGTTCTGGCATAGACAACGACATGGGTAACGATCCACGGGGCGAGCAGAATAGATAGGCTGCTCATGATACCGGCGTGGGCGTGTGTGAGGCGGGGAAAAGTAAAACTATTTGGCCGGGGCGACCAATTGCGTGGTGACCAGCGCGGCGAGGGCGTTTTCTTCGCTGCCGAAACGGGCAAGCAGGGCGGCTTGCTTCTCCGGTGAGAGGCGACTCCAGATCTCGATCATCTTCTCGGTGGCACCGATCAGGGTCGCGGCCTGCTGTTCATCGAATTCTTTGGACATGGTGGCTCAGGTTTCAGGCAGTGTGGAAAGCGCATCTTAGCGCTTTCCACACGGTCTGTACGGCGGGTATTGCTTACTCGTCGCTGTCGGCCGGACGGCTTTCAACTGCTTCTTGCGGCTCGGCCTGTGCTGCGCCGGCTTGTTGCGTGGTCGTCTGCTCAGGTTCGTGCAGGCTTGGGAAGGGGAGATTAGGAATCTCGTGCATGGTTGCGCTCCTCGCTAAGTCTGTTGATAGATCTGGTAGATCCGCGCTTTCAGAAAGCCTGCGCAGGATACAGCAGGAAAAATGACAATCAGACTTTTAATTCGATTTATTGCGACAAATGGCCGCACGGGAGAAGGCAGCGCACAAACGACTGTGGGAGCGAGCTTGCTCGCGAAGGGGCCCTCTCAGCCGACACAGGTGTCGATTGATCCGGCGCTTTCGCGAGCAAGCTCGCTCCCACATTTGGTTATTTGCAGACGTTGGCGATCGCTTCGGCCAACAGGTCGAGGCGGGTTGCATCGATACCGGCCACGTTGGCCCGGCCCGAGCTGACCATGTACACGCTGTGATGCTCGCGCAGTTGTTTCACCTGTTCCGGCGACAGACCGGTGTAGGAGAACATCCCGCGTTGCACGCCAATGTGTGCGAACTTCTCGCGCAAGCCGTGCGGTTCCAGCGCTTCGACCAGACCGCTGCGCAGTTGGGCGATGCGCAGGCGCATGGCTTCGACTTCGTCGGCCCAGCGGCTTTTCAGTTCCGGGTCGGCGAGGATGGTGGCGACGACTGCCGCGCCGTGATCCGGCGGGGTCGACCACAGGTTGCGGGCGATGTTGGCCAGTTGGCTGCGGATGTCGATGAGCTTGTCGGCGCTTTTTGCGCAGACGATCAGCGCACCGGTGCGGTCGCGATACAGGCCGAAGTTCTTCGAGCAGGAACTGGTGATCAACAGTTCCGGCACTTCAGCGGCGAACAGTCGGGTTGACCACGCGTCCTGCTCCAGACCATCACCAAAGCCTTGATAGGCGAAGTCGATCAGCGGCAGCAGATCGCGGCTGCGCACCACGTCGAGCACTCGGCGCCAGTCGTCATGACTGAGGTCGAAACCGGTCGGGTTGTGGCAGCAGGCGTGCAGCAGAACCACGTCGCCCTTCGGCACTTGATTGAGCACTTCGAGCATCGCTTCAACGTCGAGACGGTTGTCACTGCCCACGTATGGGTAATGGCTGACCTTGACCCCGGCCGCCGCGAAAATCGTTTCGTGGATCGGCCAGGTCGGGTTGCTCAGCCAGACGCCTTTGCCCGGCAGACACTGGGCGATGAAGTCCGCAGCCAGACGCAGGGCACCGGTGCCGCCCGGCGTCTGGGTGGCGCCGGCACGCTGTTCGGCGATCAGTGCCGAATCGGCGCCGAGTACCAGCTCATTGATGACTTTGCCGAACAGCGGATTGCCGTGGCCACCGATGTAGGTCTTGGTGTTCTGGCTCTCGACCAGACGCGCCTCGGCGATTTTCACCGCCTCGGGGATCGGCGTCAGGCCTTGAGCATCCTTGTAGACACCGACGCCAAGGTCGAATTTGCGCGGATTGGCATCCTGCGCATAAGCCTCCATCAGACCGAGGATCGGATCGCCGGGCACCCGGCCAATGGCGTCGAAGTGCATTACTTGCGTCCTTCTGCGGTCTTGGCCACTTCGTCAGTGCGCGCGGCCATGATGAAGTCGTTGCGGTGCAGGCCTTTGATCGAGTGGCTCCACCAGGTCACGGTGACTTTGCCCCACTCGGTGAGCAGGCCCGGGTGGTGACCTTCGGCCTCGGAGATTTCGCCGACCGCGTTGGTGAACGCCAGCGCGTGCTTGAAATTCTTGAACAGGAAAACTTTTTCCAGCTGCATGATGCTGTCGCGCACTTCGATGTTCCAGTCAGGGATCTGCTTGATCAGAATCGGCAGTTCTTCGTCGCTGACTTGTGGCGCATCGGCGCGGCAGGCTTCGCAGTGGGCTTGGTTCAAAGTGGACATGGTGGGCTTCCTGAAATCTGGAGGTGTTTTTTTATATTGGCCGTCAATGCCGCCACGCTAAACCAAAGTGGCGGCAACTGACAGACTCACTTGTCAGCAAAAGTGGCGGGTCACGCCGCTTTCGGTTTTGGCGGAAATTTTGGCGCGTGCAGACCCAACTGCATACCTTGCTTGACCAGACCCATGATGTCTTCGTGGGCGAGGTCGAACAGGCGCTTGAGGTTCGGCAGGACAAAGTACACCGGTTGCAGGATGTCGATGCGGTACGGCGTACGCATGGCTTCCAGCGGATCGAAGGCCTGATGCTCAGGTTCGTCCGACAGCGAGTAAACGGTTTCTTTGGGCGAGGACAGAATGCCGCCGCCGTAGATGCGCTGGCCTTGTGGCGTGTCGACCAGACCGAACTCGATGGTCATCCAGTACAGACGCGCCAGGTACACGCGTTCTTCCTTGCTGGCTTGCAGGCCGAGCTTGCCGTAGGTGTGGGTGAATTCAGCGAACCACGGGTTGGTCAGCAGCGGGCAGTGACCAAAGATCTCGTGGAAAATGTCTGGCTCTTGCAGGTAGTCCAGTTCTTCACGGGTACGAATGAACGTGGCCACCGGGAAGCGCTTGCTGGCGAGCAATTCGAAGAAGGTCTGGAAGGGAATCAGCGCAGGCACGCGTTCGACCTGCCAGCCGGTGGTCTCGCCAAGGACTTTGTTGATCTCGCCGAGTTGCGGAATGCGGTCGTGGGGCAGACCGAGTTTTTCGATACCGTCCAGGTATTCCTGGCACGCGCGACCCTCGATCACTTTCAACTGGCGGGTGATCAGCGTGTTCCACACCGCGTGTTCTTCGGCGGGGTAGTCGATAAAACCTTGCGCATCGGGCTCGCGAGCCACGTATTGCGTCTGCTTCATACTGCTCTCCTGCTAGGGGAATTCGTTCTTGTTATGTCCAGCGATGGATTCAGAATTACCTGAGAGCGTGGGTTGATGCAGCAGGTTGAAATAGTTTGAAGTGGGAAAATTCGGCATCATCCGTAAACTTTTCGTTACGTATTGTGGGAAAAGTCGTGTTTGCGGTGATTGGCGGGTTTGAAAAGACGCTTGGCTGTCACATAATCTTGACGATTATCTTGCGACCGGCGCAGAAAAATCCGCGCCAACCCGCCCATTGACCTGTATCGGGCCTTTCATATGCGTATCAAAGTCCACTGCCAGAACCGCATCGGCATCCTGCGCGACATTCTCAACTTGCTGGTGGAGTACGGGATCAACGTCGCGCGTGGCGAAGTTGGTGGCGAGCACGGCAACGCGATCTACCTGCATTGCCCGAACCTGATCAACATCCAGTTCCAGGCGCTGCGCCCGAAGTTCGAGGCGATTGCCGGGGTGTTTGGCGTCAAGCGCGTCGGGCTGATGCCCAGCGAACGGCGGCATATGGAATTGAACGCCTTGCTCGGCGCGCTGGAGTTTCCGGTGCTGTCGATCGACATGGGCGGCTCGATCGTGGCGGCCAACCGCGCGGCGGCGCAGTTGCTCGGGGTGCGCGTCGACGAGGTTCCGGGAATTCCGCTGTCGCGTTACGCCGAAGATTTCGACTTGCCGGAACTGGTGCGCGCCAACAAATCGCGGATCAACGGCATGCGGGTCAAGGTCAAGGGTGATGTGTTTCTCGCCGACATCGCACCGCTGCAATCCGAACACGACGACAGCGAAGCCATGGCCGGCGCGGTGCTGACGTTGCACCGCGCGGACCGGGTCGGCGAGCGTATCTATAACGTGCGCAAACAGGAGCTGCGCGGCTTCGACAGCATCTTCCAGAGTTCCAAAGTCATGGCCGCCGTGGTGCGCGAAGCTCGGCGTATGGCACCGCTGGATGCGCCGCTATTGATAGAAGGCGAAACCGGCACCGGCAAAGAATTGCTGGCGCGCGCCTGTCACCTGGCGAGTCCGCGCGGGCAGTCGCCGTTGATGGCGCTCAACTGCGCGGGTTTGCCGGAGTCGATGGCCGAGACCGAGCTGTTCGGCTACGGCCCCGGCGCCTTCGAAGGTGCGCGCGCCGAAGGCAAGCTCGGGCTGCTGGAGCTGACGGCGGGCGGTACGTTGTTTCTCGATGGTGTCGGCGAAATGAGCCCGCGCTTGCAGGTGAAATTGCTGCGCTTCTTGCAGGACGGTTGCTTCCGTCGCGTCGGCAGTGATGAAGAGGTGTATCTGGATGTGCGGGTGATCTGCGCGACGCAGGTGGACTTGTCCGAACTGTGCGCGCGCGGTGAGTTTCGTCAGGATTTGTACCATCGCTTGAACGTGCTTTCGCTGCACATCCCGCCACTGCGTGAATGCCTCGACGGGCTGACACCGCTGGTTGAACACTTCCTCGATCAGGCCAGTCGGCAGATCGGCTGCGCGCTGCCGAAACTGGCGCCAGCGGCGATGGATCGGCTCAGTCACTACCATTGGCCGGGCAATGTGCGGCAACTGGAGAACGTGCTGTTTCAGGCGGTTTCGCTGTGTGACGGCGGCACGGTCAAGGCTGAGCATATTCGCCTGCCGGATTATGGCGTGCGTCAGCCGCTTGGCGATTTCTCGCTTGAGGGCGGGCTGGACGAAATTGTCGGGCGCTTTGAGAAGGCTGTGCTGGAACGGCTGTATTCGGAACATCCGAGTAGTCGGCAGTTGGGTAAGCGGTTGGGGGTTTCGCACACAACGATTGCTAACAAATTGCGCGAATACGAAGTCGGCAAAGATTCCGGAAACTGAGGAGATTCTGTGGCGAGGGAGCTTGCTCCCGCTGGGTTGCGCAGCAGCCCCAAATCCATTCAATAAGGTAATCAGGCATACCGCATTCGCAGGGTTTGCGACTGCTTCGCAGCCGAGCGGGAGCAAGCTCCCTCGCCACAGGCTCTCATCGCTCTTGAAACCTGTGATTGCCGCATAGCGGCATTCCACCGCCGGTTTTTCGACTTCGATACATTTCCCTTTTCCCCCTAAAACCCTTCAAGTCCTTTGTTTGCCGGGCTTCGTGCTGCCAGAAAAAAGTTGGTCTGCAAATTGCTTAAGGCTCAGCAGTACAGCGGTGGGCGGCAAACGTCCGGCATGCAGAGGAAAGAGTGTGGACAAGTACCTTTATGTGGCAATGACCGGCGCCAGCCAGAATGCACTGGCGCAAAAGGCGCATGCCAACAACCTGGCGAACATCTCCACCAACGGTTTTCAGCGCGACCTGGAGCAGGCGCGTTCGATGCCGGTGTTCGGTGACAGCTTTCCGGCGCGTGCGTTTGCCATGAGCGAGCGGCCCGCTACCGACTTCACGCCTGGCTCGCTGGTGCAGACCGGTCGTGACCTCGACGTGGCCGTGACCGGCAACGGCTGGATCGCCGTGCAGAACCCGAGCGGTGGCGAAAGCTACGTGCGCACCGGCAGCCTGAACGTCGATGCCCTCGGTGTGTTGCGCGCCGGCAACGGCATGCCGGTGATGGGCAATGGCGGTCCGATCGCCGTGCCGCCCGAGCAGCAGATCGAAGTCGGTGAAGACGGCACCATCAGTATTCGCGCGATGGGTGAAGGCCCGCGCGTGATGGCCGAAGTCGACCGGATCAAACTGGTCAACCCGGACATCAAGAACATGAATAAAGGCCTCGACGGCTCGATCTACACCAAGGACGGCCAGCCGGCGCAGGCCGATGCCAACGTCAAACTGGTCTCGGGTTTTCTTGAGTCGAGCAACGTCAATGCCGTCGAAGAGATGACCTCGGTGCTGGCCCTGGCCAAGCAGTTCGAGTTGCACATCAAGATGATGAACACCGCCAAAGACGACGACCAGGCCATGGCTCGGGTCTTGCAGATCAGCTAATTATCAGAACGTCGCGCCGTAAAACAGGCGCACGAGGAGAATCGAATGCTTCCGGCTCTATGGGTTGCCAAAACAGGTCTGTCCGCTCAGGACACCAACCTGACTACCATTTCCAACAACCTGGCCAACGTGTCGACCACGGGTTTCAAACGTGACCGCGCAGAATTCCAGGACCTGCTGTACCAGATCAAACGCCAGCCAGGCGCCCAGTCGACTCAAGACAGCGAACTGCCGACGGGTCTGCAATTGGGTACCGGTGTGCGCATCGTCGGCACTCAGAAAAACTTCACCGCCGGCAGCCTGCAAACGACTGAGCAGCCGCTGGACATGGCCATCAACGGTCGCGGTTTCTTCCAGATCCTGCAGCCGGACGGCACCACGTCCTACACCCGTGACGGTACGTTCCACCTCGATTCCAATGGCCAGATCGTCAACGCCAGCGGTTTCGCTCTGGAGCCTGCGATCGTTATCCCGAATGACGCGCAAACCTTCACCGTCGGCAATGACGGCACCGTTTCCGTCACCCTGCCTGGCAACGCCGCTTCGCAAGTGATCGGCAACCTGCAGACCGCTGACTTCATCAACCCGGCCGGTCTGCAAGCCGTGGGCAACAACCTGTTCCTGGAAACTGCTGCTTCCGGCGCGCCGCAAGTCGGCACTCCGGGGCTGGCCGGTTTCGGTACCACGCTGCAGAACACCCTGGAAACGTCCAACGTCAGCACCGTTGAAGAGATGGTCAACATGATCACCACTCAGCGCGCTTACGAGATGAACTCCAAGGTGATTTCCACCGCCGACCAGATGCTCTCGTTCGTAACGCAGAATCTGTAATCAAGTCTTTGGGGCGGCCATGAGGCTGCCTGCAACACCGTGAGGTAGGGTCATGAATCGCTTTGTATCTGTTCTGGCATTGAGTGGGGTGGTCTCGCTCGCGGGCTGCGTCGCTCCGACGCCCAAGCCCAATGACCCTTACTACGCTCCGGTGCTGCCGCGCACGCCGTTGCCGGCTGCGGCCAATAACGGCTCGATCTATCAGGCCGGTTTCGAGCAGAACCTGTACAGCGACCGCAAGGCGTTCCGGGTCGGTGACATCATCACCATCACCCTGAACGAGCGCACGCAGGCGAGCAAGAACGCCAACTCGCAGATGGACAAGAACAGTGACAACTCGGTTGGTCTGAGCTCGTTGTTCGGCTCCAGCCTGACCACCAACAATCCGATTGGTGGCAACGACCTGAGCCTGAACGCCGGCTACAGCGCCGACCGTTCGACCAAGGGCGATGCCAAGTCGGGGCAGAGCAACAGCCTGACCGGTTCGATCACCGTCACCGTTGCCGATGTGTTGCCCAACGGCATCATCGCCGTGCGTGGCGAGAAGTGGCTGACCCTGAACACCGGTGACGAACTGGTGCGCATTGCCGGCATGGTTCGCGCCGATGACATCGCCACCGACAACACCGTTTCGTCGACCCGGGTCGCCGATGCACGCATCACCTATTCGGGTACCGGTGCGTTTGCCGATACGAGTCAGCCAGGCTGGTTCGACCGTTTCTTCCTCAGCCCGCTGTTCCCTTTCTAGGTGGCCACGTTGAATCTGAAAAGCCTGATGCTGGCCGCGCTGTTGTTGCCGGTGGCATTCACTGCACAAGCCGAACGGTTGAAGGACATCGCCAGTATCTCCGGCGTGCGTTCCAACCAATTGATCGGCTATGGCCTGGTGGTCGGGCTTAACGGCACCGGTGACCAGACGACGCAGACCCCGTTCACCCTGCAGACCTTCAACAACATGCTCTCGCAGTTCGGCATCAAGGTGCCGCCCGGGTCGGGCAACGTGCAGTTGAAGAACGTTGCAGCGGTGTCGATCAGTGCTGATCTGCCGGCGTTTGCCAAGCCCGGTCAGCAAGTCGACATCACCGTTTCGTCGATCGGTAACTCCAAGAGCCTGCGCGGCGGCACACTGTTGCTGACCCCGCTCAAGGGTATCGACGGCAACGTCTATGCGGTCGCTCAGGGCAACCTCGTGGTCGGCGGTTTTGATGCGGAAGGACGTGACGGTTCGAAGATCACCGTCAACGTTCCGTCGGCCGGTCGCATCCCCGGCGGTGCGTCGGTGGAGCGTTCGGTGCCGAGCGGTTTCAACCAGGGCAACAGCCTGACGCTGAACCTCAACCGTTCCGACTTCACCACTGCCAAGCGCATCGTCGACAAGATCAACGACATGCTCGGCCCTGGCGTCGCGCAAGCGATTGATGGCGGTTCGATTCGCGTGACCGCGCCACTCGATCCGAGCCAGCGTGTCGACTACTTGTCGATCCTGGAAAACCTCGAAGTCGATCCGGGTCAGGCGGTGGCGAAAGTCATCATCAATTCGCGCACCGGCACCATTGTCATTGGCCAGAACGTGAAAGTCTCGCCGGCCGCCGTGACCCACGGCAGCCTGACCGTGACCATCACCGAAGACCCGATTGTCAGCCAGCCTGGCCCGTTGTCCAACGGCCAGACGGCGGTGGTACCGCGCTCGCGTGTGAACGCCGAGCAGGAAGCCAAACCGATGTTCAAGTTCGGCCCGGGCACTACCCTCGACGAGATCGTGCGGGCGGTGAACCAGGTCGGCGCGGCACCGGGTGACTTGATGGCGATCCTTGAAGCACTGAAGCAGGCCGGCGCGTTGCAAGCCGACCTGATCGTGATCTGAGGACGGCCACTATGGATATGCGCAAAAGCGGTGTGGTTGGCAGTAGCGATTCGGGTTCCTACTCCGACCTCAATCGTCTGAATCAGCTCAAGGTCGGCGACAAGGACAGCGATGCGAACATGCGCAAGGTTGCGCAGGAATTCGAATCGCTGTTTCTCGGTGAAATGCTCAAATCGATGCGCTCGGCGACCAACGCACTGGGCGAGGACAATCCGCTCAATACGCCGGCCGCCAAGCAGTATCAGGAAATGTACGACCAGCAACTGGCGGTTTCCATGTCCCGCGAGGGCGGTGGTATCGGTCTGGCCGACGTGCTGATGCGCCAGATGTCGAAGAACAAACCAATGGCACCGGGCGAGGCTGAAGCTGCGTCCGCTGCCAAGCAGGCAGAAGCGAAAGCCGCTGCCGCGAACATGGCGACGCCGATTGCCGCGGGCACCCTCGGCACCAACGGCGCGCTGTCGCGACTCAATGGCGAGCGTCCGCTGTGGGCCTCGCGTTCGGCCAAAGTGCCGAGCACTCAGCTCACGCACAGCAATGACATGGCGTTGATCAACCAGCGTCGTCTGGCACTGCCGCCGAAACTGGCTGATCGCTTGCTTGCAGGTCTGGTGCCGTCGGCCACCGCCGCGAGCACGCCGGTCAACAAGACTGCATTGCCGGATCGCAGCACCACGCTCGCCAGCACTGGCACCGGCCCGCTGTACAACGGCGACTGGCTGTCGCGTGCCGAGGCCGACAAGGCGTCGGGCGGGCAGATGCAGGTCTACGGTCGCGCGATGGCGCAGATTCCGCTGGCGCCGGCGAAGAAAGCCTTCAGTTCGGCCGACGAATTCGTCAACACCATGCTGCCGATGGCCAAAGAGGCTGCCGAGCGTATCGGTGTCGATCCGCGTTACCTCGTGGCTCAGGCTGCACTGGAAACCGGCTGGGGCAAATCGGTCATGCGCGCCCAGGATGGCAGCAGCAGCCACAACCTGTTCGGCATCAAGGCCAGCAGCAATTGGCAGGGCGATTCGGCGCGGGCGATCACCAGCGAGTTCCGCAATGGTGCGATGGTCAAGGAGACGGCCGAGTTCCGTTCCTATGCCTCGTACAAGGACAGCTTCCATGACCTGGTGACTTTGTTGCAGAGCAACAATCGCTATCAAGAAGTGCTGAAGTCGGCCGATAACCCAGAACAGTTTGTACGCGAGTTGCAGAAGGCCGGTTACGCAACCGACCCGAACTACGCAAGCAAGATTTCGCAGATTGCCAGGCAGATGGGTAACACCCAGGGCTACACCCCGAACTACGCTGCGGCGGGCGTGTCCACGACGCCTTTATAAACATAAGGTAAGGTTTGAATCATGAGTTTGCTCAATATCGGGATGTCGGGGTTGTCTGCAAGCCAATCCTCTCTGGCCACGACCGGCAACAACATTGCCAACGTCGACACCGCCGGTTATTCACGCCAGCAAACCGTGCAGGGCACCAAGTCCTCGCAGCAGTACGGCAGCGTTTTCATCGGCACCGGCACCACGCTGGCCGATGTGCGCCGCGTGTACAACTCCTATCTGGAAACGCAACTGCACACTGCCACTTCGCTCAATAGCGAAGCCGCGGCGTACGGCGCTCAGGCCATCGGCCTCGACGCTTCGCTGTCCGACAGCAACACCGGCCTGACCGGCGTGCTGCAGAAATTTTTCACCTCGATGCAGGCTGTATCGACTTCGGCCACCGACGACACTTCGCGTCAGTCGGTGCTGACCGGCGCGCAGGCGCTGACCGGCCGTTTCAACGCGCTGTCGAAGCAGCTCACCGATCAGAACACCGCGATCAACGGCAACCTGTCGGACATGGCGTCCCAGGTGAACAAACTCGCCACCTCGATCGCCAATCTGAACCAGAAGATCGGCGAGATCTCCACCAGCGGTGGCCAGCCCAACGATCTGCTCGACACTCGTAACGAAGCCGTACGTCAGCTGTCCGAGCTGGTCAGCGCGCAGGTGGTAGAGCGTGGCACCAGCTTCGACGTATACGTCGGCACCGGCCAGCCACTGGTGGTCGGCAACACCACCAACACCCTGAGCGCCGTGCCGAGCAAGGGTGACCCGACGCGCATGGGCATCCAGATGGATCGTGGTTCGAGCACCATCGATATCACTTCGGTGATCAGCGGTGGCGAAATCGGCGGTCTGCTGACGTATCGCAACGAAGTCCTCGACCCTGCGCTCAACGAGCTGGGCCGTGTGGCGCTGGTGGTGGCCGATCAGGTCAACAGCCAGCAAGCCCAGGGTATCGACAAGAACGGTGATTTCGGCGCGGCGATTTTCAACAACATCAACAGTGCCGCACTGATCAGTCAGCGCAGCATCGCCAAAGACAGCAACAGTGCCGGTTCGGGCAACCTTGATGTGACCATCAAGGACACCGGCAAGCTGACCACCAGCGATTATCAGATCACTTTCACCAGCGCCACCGACTACAGCGTCAAGCGTTCCGACGGCACCGACATGGGCGCTTTCAGCACCACGACCACACCGCCGCCGGTGATTGACGGCTTTACCCTGGCGCTGAATGGCGGCGCGTTGAGTGCTGGCGACAGCTTCAAGGTGACGCCGACCCGTAACGCGGCAGCCAGCATTCAGACCGTGCTCACCGACGCGAAGAAAATCGCCGCAGCAGGGCCGTTGACCGGGGTGGCGAGCGCGAACAATTCCGGCAGCTACACCCAGCCGACGCTCAGCAGCACCATCGACATCTACAACCCGGTGGCGCAGGCCGACATGCAGGCCGCGCTCAAGTACTCGACGCCAGTCAGACTGGAGTTCGGTACTGCCGCCAACGGCAGTCAGCCGTATAAGCTGGTTGACGCCAAGGGCTTCTCCATGGGCACCGGCACCATCGTGCCGGGGCAGGCCAACACCTTGAATCTCAAGGTCGGCATCGTCGATGCCAGCGGCAACCCGGTGATGGACACCACCGTCATCCCGAACGTACAAAAGACCTTCACCGTGCAGACCACCGTCAGCGCCACGCCGAAGGCCGGTGAAACCTTCACGATGAACCTGACCGGCGCGGCGTCCTCGGACAACCGCAATGCCCAGTCGCTGGTCGCACTGCAAACCAAGCAAACCGTAGACACCGGTACGGCGAGCAAGGGCATCAGCCTGACCGACGCCTACAACAAACTGGTGACCAACGTGGGCACCAAGGCTGCGCAGAGCAAGTCGGACAACACCGCCACCTCGGCGATTCTGACTCAGGCCAAAGGCGCCCGCGATTCGTTGTCCGGGGTCAACCTCGATGAAGAAACCGGCAACCTGGTCAAATATCAGCAGTACTACACCGCCTCGTCGCAGATCATCAAAGCGGCGCAGGAAACTTTCGCTACGCTGATCAACAGCCTTTAAGGAGTCGTAATTCATGCGCATTTCCACCGCCCAATATTACGGCACGCAAGCTGCGGACTATCAGCGTAACTTCAACAATGCGCTGGCGACCGCTGCCGAGGCGAGCAGCCTGCAACGCATCAACACCGCTGCCGATGATCCGGTCGGTGCCGGCCGTTTGCTGCGCCTGGGTCAGCAGAGTGCCTTGCTCGATCAATACAAAGGCAACATCCAATCCACCAAAAGCGCGTTGACCGTGCAGGAATCGACACTGGATTCGATCACTGACGCCTTGCAGCGCGCCAAGGAAATCGGCCTGGCGGCGAACAACGGCAACAAGACCGACGCGGACCGCAAGGCTTATGCGGCCGAGCTGAGCCAGATCCAGCAACAAGTGCTGGGCCTGATGAACGCCAAGGATGCCGACGGTAATTACCTGTTCTCCGGCTCCAAGACTGACACTGCACCGTATTCGCAAAATGTCGATGGGACTTACACCTACAACGGTGACCAGACCAGCATCAATCTGGGCATTGGCGATGGTCTGAACGTTGCGACCAACACCACCGGTTGGGATGCCTTCCAGCAGACCATCAACACCAGCCGCACGCAGACGCAAATGACTGCACCGGCCGTGGATGACGGTCGCGTAGTGCTGACCAACGGTACGGTTGGCACTGCCGCCACCTACAACTCGAAATTCACCGGTGGCGAGCCGTACACCGTCAGCTTCCTCAGCAGCACCCAGTTGAAAATCACGGATGCGCTGGGTAACGACGTGACCTCTGAGGCCACTCAGAACGGCGTGGTCAGCAATGCCAACGGCGCCAACCAGACCGTGAGTTTCCGTGGCGTCGATCTGAAGCTGAACATCAACCTCAAGACCGGTGATACCAACCCGGATGCGGTGATTGCCGGCCATAGCTTCCAGCTGTCGGTAACGCCTGACTCGTTCACCACTGCGCGCAGCCCGGGCAACCCGTCGACTGCCGTGATCACTGGCTCCAGCGTTTCCAACCAGGCGGCGTACACCAGCACCTTCCCGGGTGGCGCCGTGCTCAAGTTCACCAGCGCCACTGACTTCGATCTGTACGCGGCACCGGTGACTGCCGACAGCAAACCCGTATCGTCAGGCACCATGGTCGGCGGCAATGCCACAGCGGCCGGTGTGACTTTCGCCATTGGCGGTACACCGGCCAATGGCGACCAGTTTTCGATCCAGCCCAACGACCACCAGACCCAGAACGTGCTCGACACCCTGGGCCAGATGATGGCTGCATTGAATACTCCGCTCGACGGCGATGCGGTGGCCAAGCAGAAGTTCCAGGGCGCGATGGAATCGGCCCTCGGCAACCTCGACAGCGCCGGCAACCAGATCGGCGCCGCCATCACTTCGATCGGTGCGCGGGGTCAGTCGCTGGATGACCAGAGCACCACCAACCAGAGCCTGACGCTGGCGAACGCCACGACCCAAGGCTCGATCCGTGATTCGGATCCGGCCGAAGTGATGACGCGTCTGACCTTGCAACAGACCATGCTGCAAGCCGCGCAACTGGCGTTCAGCAAAATCAGCCAGCTGGGTCTGTTCAACAAAATCTGACGACAGCCGGGCGCCCAGCGCCCGGTATACCCTGTCCCTTCAATAGTTAATGTCTTTAGCGGTTTCAAGGGCTCGCTTTTCTGAGCGGGCTCGCACCGCCTGTGAGCCCGCCGTGAATTCACTTCCCCTCGTCAGCCTGGTCATTCCGGCCTTCAACCCGCGCTTTTTCAGCAAGGCCTTGAGCAGTGCCGTGACTCAGCGCTACGCCAATCTCGAGATCATTGTCTGCGACGATAGCCGGGGCAACGAGATTGAAAGCATCGTGGCGCGCGTAGTCGAGCAATCGGCGGTCGCGGTGCGCTACGTGCGCAACCCGCGCACGCTGGGCCTGATCGGCAATCTGCAGGCGTGCGTGAAGGAAGCGCAGGGCGAGTACATCAAGATCCTGTGTGACGACGATCATCTCTATGCCGATTGCATCGAGCAGCAGGCGCACGAGATGTCACGCGCCGAAGTCAGCCTGGTGTTGGCCCAGCGACTGTTATGGGATGCCAGCGACATCGTCCTGCCGTCGCGCCTGGAAAACACTGCGTTGTCGCCGGTCAGCGGCCTGTTCAAGGGCGACGACCTGCTGAGCGTCTTTGAAAAATTCCCGGTCAACGTGCTTGGCGGATTCAGCAATGCGTTGTTCCGTCGTGCCGATGTCGAAGAGCTGTTGCCGGCGCTGACCCAGGAAGGTCACTGCTTCGTCGCGACCCTCGATTTCGCCTTGTTTGTCTGCTTGCTGCGGCGCGGCAATCTCGCGGTGTCGAACAACGTACTGAGTGCCGAACGGCTGTACCCGGAACGTCTGAGCGCGCAACAACCGATGAAAGACGCGGTTGAAATCGAGCGCGAATGGATTTTGCAGATGCTCAAGGCACGCAGCGGTGAGCAGGCACCTGCGTCCGGGTGGGTGCGTTACATCCCGTTGACCAAGGCCGACGAGTCGCCACGCGTATGGGAAGAGCTGCCGCTGAGCCGTACCCTCGGCTCCAAGCAAAGCCGCCAGGAATGCTGTGTCGGTGTCGACAGCTTCAGTTTTGCCGAACTTTACGCACAGTGGCTGCAATGTCGGGTGCTGACTGACGGGCAGCGCAGGTTGCTCCCGGAAACGCTCGCCGGTTGGTCGTATCAGCCGCGCATGGTGCCGATCATCATTGACGCGCAGGGCAGTCGTGCGGGCCTCAAGCGCACACTGGACGCGCTTGCCGCGCAAGACTATCCGGCGGAGTTGATCCTGGTGCTGTCCGCCTCCTGTACGGAAGCACGTCTGGACGGGCGAGTTTTCCATATGCCGCTGGAGGACGACGGACTCGAGCAGATCAACGCGCTCCTGCCGCAACTGGAGGGCGCCGACTGGATCTATCTGTTGCAGGCCGGCGATCGTCCAGTGGCGCCGGCGCTGCTGGTCATGGCCGAGCGGATCGCGCAGTCGCCCGCGCTGAGCTGTCTGTACAGCGATGAAGGCAGCCTGCGCGATGGCGAATCGGCGGAGCCTGCGTTCAAGCCGGATTTCAACCTCGACTTGATGCGCAGCTTTCCCTACGTCGGGCGGGCGCTGGCGTTTCAGCGTGAGCGATTCCTCGCGCTGGGCGGGTTTGAGTCGACGTTCGCCGAGCTGGCGCCACACGATCTGCTCTGGCGGATGGTCGAGAGCGACGGTACGCAGGTGATCGGGCACGTTGCCGAGGTGTTGCTGGAGTCGTCATTCGATCTGTCGAAATGGCTCTCCGAACCTGGCGTGCTGGCGCAAAATCCGCGCCTGCTTGAAGCGCATCTGCAACGTCTCGGGATCGCTCATGAGCTACGCGAAAGCGGCTCCCCGCTGCTCAATCGGATCGACTATAAGCACGTTCGTCGCCCGCTGGTGTCGATCATCATTGCCGCCCGGGATCAGACCGCCGCTATGCAGCGCTGTGTCGAGACACTGCTGGAAAAGACCGCTTACTCCGAATATGAGTTGCTGTTGGTAGACAACGGCAGTCAGAGCCCCGAGGCGCTGGCATGGCTCGAGGGCATGGCGCAGTTGGGCAGCGACCGGGTACGCGTTCTGACGTATCCGCAGCAGGGCAACGCTTCGGCCATGTACAACTTTGCGGTGGGGCAGGCGCGTGGTGAGTACGTGCTGCAGCTCAATGCCTTTGCGGTCATCACCCACGCGGAGTGGCTGGACGAGTTGCTCAACCATGCGCAGCGCCCGGAAGTCGGCGTGGTCGGTGCCAAGTTGTTCAACCCGGACGGCTGCGTGTTGCACGCGGGGCTGATACTCGGCCTGCAAGGGCCGGCCGGCTTGCCGTTTTATGGCCAGCCATTGCAGTCGGACGGCTACATGTTCCGCCTGCAAGTTGCGCATGACCTGAGTGCGGTCGGCGGCGATTGCCTGCTGATCCGCAAGGCGGTATTCGAGGCTGCCGGCGGACTCGACGAGCAGGATCTGACCCAGGAACTAAATGCCATCGACCTGTGTTTGCGCGTCGGTCAGCAAGGTTACCTGGTGGTGTGGAATCCTCACGCCTTGCTGGCACTGGGTGCGCAGCCAGTGGTCGCGGCGACGCCGCAAGAGCTGCAACAACATGCGGATGAGCAGGAGACGTTTTATCAGCGCTGGCTGCCGCTGGTTGCGCGTGACCCGGCGTACAACGTCAATCTGACGTTGCAGGGCATCGGTGCCACCAGCTTCAGTCTCGAGCCTGGCCTGCGTACCGGTTGGAGCGCTTTTTCCAAGGCGCAATTGCCCAACGTGCTGGCAGTACCGATCAATGCTTCTGCCATCGGTCACTACCGGATGAGCCAGCCGATGATCGAACTGGAAGCGGCGAGCAGGGCGCAAGGGCGCATTTGCTATGGCTTGCCCTCAATCATCGAAATCGAGCGGCAGTCACCCGATGTGATCGTGCTGCAAGGGCGCTATTCGGAACACGCCATCGACGAAATTCCACCGCTGAAGAAATTCTTCAATGCGCGGCGCATCTTCGAACTCGATGACTACGTGATCGACGTCCCGCATCGTAATGCGCATATCCGCAACATGCCGGTCAAACCAGACATGGAGCGCATGGTGCGCCGCGCGATCGGTCTGTGTGATCGCGTGGTCGTGTCGACCGAGCCGTTGGCCAACGCGTTGTCCGACATGCATCACGACATCCGCGTGGTGCCGAACATGCTCTCCAAAGATTTGTGGTGCGACCTGCGCAGCCAGCGCCGTACCACGAAAAAACCGCGCGTCGGCTGGGGCGGTGGCACCAGTCACCACGGTGACCTGGCGGTGATCGCCGAGGTGGTGCGCGAGCTGGCCAATGAAGTCGACTGGGTGTTCTTCGGCATGTGCCCGGACGATCTGCTGCCGTACATGCATGAATTCCACGGGGTGATTCCGCTGGAGGTTTATCCGGCAAAACTCGCCAGCCTGAATCTTGATCTGGCCTTGGCGCCGTTGGAATTCCACATCTTCAACGACTGCAAGAGCAACCTGCGGCTGCTGGAATATGGCGCCTGTGGCTACCCGGTGATCTGCACCGACACCGAGGCCTATCGCGGTTACTTGCCGTGTACGCGGATCAAGAGCAACTCCACGGATGAATGGCTGCAAGCGATCCGCATGCACCTGGCCGATCCGGACGCCAGTTACCGCATGGGCGACGAGTTGCGCGAAGTGGTGCTGCGCGATTACGTGTTGCGCGGCGACAACCTGCGCTACTGGGAAAATGGCTGGCTGGCGGATTGATACGACTCGTATCGGCCACATTTAAAAAACAGGTGACTTGTTGCAGTCGCCTGTTTTTTTTTCTGTGAAGTTCGTATTTGCATCAATCCAGATACATTTTCTGAGTCACACCTAAAGCTGTAATCGTTTCCTGTCGATATCAACACATTCGTGACTCTTTAACGTTCGCTGCGACAACGTGTGATCGCCACGCGAATCGGTACCGGTTCAACAACAAGGCAAGGAAGAAATAATGGCTGTAATAAACGGGACAAACGGCGCGGATACGCTGACGGGTACTGCGGGTGATGATGAGATCAATGGGTGGGCCGGTAATGACATCCTCATCGGTGGAGCCGGTGCAGACAAGTTGAATGGCGGTGAGGGTGTCGACACGGTCGATTACTCGGCTTCCGCAGCGGGCGTCAATATCGACATCCGGCCAGGCACCGGTTTGGCAGGTGTCGGCGGCGATGCGCAGGGCGATACTTTGACCGGTGTTGAAAAAGTCATTGGCTCGGCGTTCAACGATACGTTCACCACCGACGCCTATCTCTTCGCAACCTACGACGGTGGCGCGGGAGACGACATCTACTACGTCAACGGTGGCGGCGTAACCGTCATCGAACAGGCTGGCGGTGGTAATGATGAAGTACGGGTCAGCTACAAGGACCATATGCTCGCGGCCAACGTCGAGCGTCTGACCTATACCGGTACTGGCTCGTTTACCGGCTGGGGCAATGCCCTCGACAACATCATCACTGGCGGCAATGGCAACGACCTGTTTTATGGCGGTGGCGGTGCCGACCAATTCATCGGCGGCGCCGGTCGCGATACCGTGTCGTACCTCGACAGCACGGTCGCGATGAACATCAACCTGAAAACCGGCGTCATCTCGGGAATCGGTGCGGGCGATACCTACAACGGTATCGAAGTGGTCGCCGGCTCCAAATACAACGACACCTTCGTTGTCGATAGCCGGATCACTGGCGTCGATGGCGGCGAAGGTTTTGATACCGTCGATTACTCGACTTCGACAGCAGGCGTTAACGTTGATATCCGTCCGGGCACCGGTCTGGCAGGTGTTGGCGGTGATTCGCAGGGCGTGACCCTGGCCGGTGTTGAAAAAGTCATTGGCTCGGCTTTCAACGACAGCTTCACCACTGACGCCTACCTCTTCGCCACTTACGAGGGCGGTGCAGGTGACGACACTTACTACGTCAACGGCGGCGGTGTAACCGTCATCGAACAGGTTGGCGGTGGCAACGATGAGGTGCGGGTCAGCTACAAGGACCACATGCTCGCGGCCAACGTCGAGCGTCTGACCTACACCGGTACTGGCTCGTTTACCGGCTGGGGCAATGCCCTCGACAACATCATCACTGGCGGCAATGGCAACGACCTGTTCTATGGTGGTGGCGGTGCCGACCAGTTCATCGGCGGCGCCGGTCGCGATACCGTGTCGTACCTCGACAGCACGGTCGCGATGAACATCAACCTGAAAACCGGCGTCATCTCGGGAATCGGTGCGGGCGATACCTACAACGGTATCGAAGTGGTCGCCGGCTCCAAATACAACGACACCTTCGTTGTCGATAGCCGGATCACTGGCGTCGATGGCGGCGAAGGTTTTGATACCGTCGATTACTCGACTTCGACAGCAGGCGTTAACGTTGATATCCGTCCGGGCACCGGTCTGGCAGGTGTTGGCGGTGATTCGCAGGGCGTGACCCTGGCCGGTGTTGAAAAAGTCATTGGCTCGGCTTTCAACGACAGCTTCACCACTGACGCCTACCTCTTCGCCACTTACGAGGGCGGTGCGGGTGACGACACTTACTACGTCAACGGTGGCGGTGTAACCGTCATCGAACAGGCTGGCGGTGGCAACGATGAGGTGCGGGTCAGCTACAAGGACCATACGTTGGCGGCCAACGTCGAGCGCCTGACCTACACCGGGACCGGAGCGTTTACCGGCTGGGGCAATGCCCTCGACAACATCATCACTGGCGGCAATGGCAACGACCTGTTTTATGGCGGTGGCGGTGCCGACCAATTCATCGGCGGCGCCGGCCGCGATACCGTGTCGTACCTCGACAGCACTGTTGCGATGAACATCAACCTGAAAACCGGCGTCATCTCGGGAATCGGTGCGGGCGATACCTACAATGGTATCGAAGTGGTAGCCGGCTCCAAATTCAACGACACCTTCGTTGTCGATAGCCGGATCACTGGCGTCGATGGCGGTGAAGGTTTTGATACCGTTGATTATTCGACTTCGACTGCCGGCATCAACGTTGATATCCGTCCGGGCACCGGTCTGGCAGGTGTTGGCGGTGATTCGCAGGGCGTGACCCTGGCCGGTATTGAAAAAGTCATCGGCACGGCGTTTAACGACAGCTTTACCACTGACGCGTACCTCTTCGCCACTTATGAGGGCGGTGCAGGTGACGACACTTACTACGTCAATGGCGGTGGTGTGACGGTCATCGAGCAAGCCGGCGGCGGCAACGACGAAGTACGGGTCAGCTACAAGGACCATACGTTGGCGGCCAACGTCGAGCGCCTGACCTACACCGGGACCGGAGCGTTTACCGGTATCGGCAATGCCCTCGACAACATCATCACTGGCGGCAATGGCAACGACCTGCTGTATGGCGGTGGCGGTGCCGACCAGTTCATCGGCGGTGGCGGCATGGACACTGTGTCGTATGCCGATAGCACTGTTGGCGTCAGCATCAACCTGAAAACCGGAATCAATACCGGGATCGCGCTGGGTGACACTTACAGCAGCATCGAAGCGATGCGTGGTTCGAATTTCAATGACGTATTTGTTGGCGGTACTGCCGCCCATGCATTCGATGGCGGCACAGGTCTGGATCTGGTCAGCTACGAGTCGTCCGACAGTGCGGTCACCATTGACCTGAAAACCAACGTCAACGCCGGTGATGCCGCTGGTGATACCTTCGCCGCGATCGAGATTCTCCAGGGCAGTAATTTTGCCGATACCTTGTCCGGTACTGCGCTCAACGACAACATTGTCGGTGGCGCTGGTGCCGACGTAATTGACGGCCGTGAAGGGATCGACACGGCCTGGTACGTCAACAGCGCCACGGCGGTAAACATCAATCTGCAAACCGGCGTCAATCAAGGTGGCGATGCGCAAGGCGATATGCTGATCAACGTCGAGAACATCATCGGCAGCAACTTCAATGACACGTTGACAGGCAACGCGCTGGCCAACGGTTTTGAAGGTGGGCTGGGTAATGACGTGATTTACGGCGGCGACGGCAACGATGTCATTTACGGCAGCTTCAACACCCCGCTCGGACCTTTCTCGGTCGATGTTGCGGCCGGTGGGCCGCAAGCGGACATGCTGTACGGCGGCAATGGTAGCGATCGGATCTTCAGCGCTGCAGATGACCGTGGCACCTTCGCTTTTGGTGAAGATGGTAATGACGCGATTTCTGTCGTCAATGGCACCGCGGATGGCGGCGCAGGCAATGATAATCTGCTCGGTACGGGTAAGAATTTTGTCTTGCTCGGTGGCGCGGGCAATGACGACATGACGTTTGGTGCCCTGTTCACTCCACCCGGGCAGATGATAGCCAGTGGTTTTGCCAACGGCGGAGAGGGTGATGACACCTATTACGTCAACACCCGCCTGCAGGTGACCATCCGCGATGACGGGCTCAGCACCAATGACACCCTGATCCTGAATAACATCGAGTCGGCCAGTACGCTGCAGCTGGATCGGGTGGGTAACGACCTGTACCTCAACGATAAATATCACGCGTCGTCCGACCCGACCGCCCAAGGCGTCAAGCTGCAGGACTGGTTCGCTGGCTATAACACTATCGAGCACTTCAAGGCCAACAACGGTGACATACTGCCGATCAACCCCGATGGATTCAGCATGTTTGGTTGATCCATCTGCCTTGTGGCATTGAAGGCATTTTTGAGCTGTAACGAAGGGAGCCCGATCGTGATGGATCGGGCTCCCTTTTTATATCCGAACACTCGTCGCTGCTGCCGACGTAAGTACCCGGGCGGCCAGCGAGCTGGCGCGTTTCCTGCAAGTCCCCCGTAAATCGCCATAAAACGAGCGCTCGCGGCCATTGCCCCTGCGCCCGAACCGGCGCAAAGGTTTAGCCAGAAGGCCGCAAGCTTCAGAAAGCGACGCGCAGCCCTGTGAAGAACAAGAGGGGAGACGATGAAGGCAGTTATTTTGGCGGGTGGCCTGGGCACGCGCATCAGTGAGGAGTCGCACCTCAAGCCGAAACCGATGATCGAGATCGGCGGCAAGCCAATTCTCTGGCACATCATGAAGCAGTATTCCGCGCACGGGATTCACGACTTCGTGATCTGCCTCGGCTACAAGGGCTACGCGATCAAGGACTTCTTCGCCAACTACTTTCTGCACACCTCCGACGTGACATTCGACATGCGCGAAAACCGCATGGACGTGCACCAGAACTTCAGCGAGCCATGGCGCGTCACGCTGATCGATACCGGTGAAGAAACCATGACCGGTGGCCGTCTGCGGCGCGCCTCGCGGTATCTGGAAGACGAAAAAGCGTTCTGCTTTACCTATGGCGACGGTGTTTCGGATCTGAACATCAGTGCCTTGGTCGACTTCCACCTGACCCACGGCAAGCTGGCGACAGTCACCGCCGTACAACCACCGGGACGCTACGGCGCGCTGGATCGTGAAGGCGATCGCGTGCTCGGTTTCACCGAAAAGCCGCGCGGCGACGGCGGCTGGATCAACGGCGGCTTCTTTGTGCTGTCACCCAAAGTCCTGCCGCTGATCGACAGCGATGAGACTTCGTGGGAATCCGGCCCGCTCGATGGTCTGGCCGCGCGCGGCGAGCTGATGGCGTACCAGCACGACGGCTTCTGGCAACCGATGGACACCCTGCGCGATAAAAACCACCTCGAAGCGTTGTGGCAGAGCGGGGAGGCCCCATGGAAGCAGTGGGCCTGAGTGCAAACTTCTGGCGGGGCAAACGTGTTCTGGTCACCGGTCACACCGGTTTCAAAGGCAGTTGGCTGACGCTGTGGCTGCAAAGCCTCGGTGCCGATGTCAGCGGATTTTCGCTGGATCCGTCGACCGAGCCGAGCCTGTTCGAACTGGCGCGCGTACACGAAGGCATCAACGATCAGCGCGGCGACCTGCGTGACCTCGGCGCTCTGCTTGAGATCATCGCCGACACCGAGCC
Organism: Pseudomonas sp. TWP3-2; assembly: GCF_049897765.1. Classification (NCBI taxonomy): domain Bacteria; kingdom Pseudomonadati; phylum Pseudomonadota; class Gammaproteobacteria; order Pseudomonadales; family Pseudomonadaceae; genus Pseudomonas; species Pseudomonas sp. TWP3-2. The sequence goes on from NZ_JAFCWW010000009.1 coordinate 110,416, forward strand.
CGAGATCGTGCTGCACCTCGCAGCCCAGCCGCTGGTGCGTGAAGGCTACCGTGATCCGCTCGGCACTTATTCGAGCAACGTGATGGGCACGCTCAACCTGCTCGAAGCGATTCGTCAGGTCGGTTGCGTGCGCGCCTGCGTGCTGGTGACCACCGACAAGGTCTACGCGAACAAGGAATGGCTGTGGCCGTACCGCGAAGACGAAGCGCTTGGAGGGCACGATCCTTACAGCAGCAGCAAGGCTTGCTGCGAGCTGTTGGCGCAATCCTATGCGGCGTCGTTTTTCCCGGCCGAGAAGCACGCCGAGCACGGTCTGGCGCTGGCCACCGCGCGCGCCGGCAACGTGCTGGGTGGCGGCGACTTTGCTCCGGAACGCTTGATTCCCGACGTGCTCAAGGCGTGGACGGCTGATGAGCCGGTAACCCTGCGTTACCCGCAAGCCGTGCGCCCATGGCAGCACGCGCTGGAGCCGTTGGCCGGTTATCTGCAACTGGCCGCCGGGCTCTACGAACAAGGCCCGGAATATGCCGGGGCGTGGAACTTCGGCCCGAGCGAAGCGGACATGTGCAGCGTCGGCGAAGTGGTCGAACTGCTCGCCAGCCGCTGGCCACAGGCGCGTGGCTTGCGCATCGAGCCGAGTGACTTGCACGAAGCCGGTCTGCTGCGCCTGGACAGCAGCCGCGCGCGTCAACTGCTCGGCTGGCAACCGCGCTGGTCGTTGCAGGACTGCCTGACCCAGACGCTCGACTGGCACTTGGCGTGGCAGAACGGCGATGACATGCGCGCCGTGACCCTTGGCCAATTGAACCTGTACCGAGGCGCGCTGTGAGCGAGTTTTCTTTACAGGCTTTGCCATTGGCCGGGCTGTTCAACGTCGTGCACAAGCGCTTTGAAGATGATCGCGGGCACTTCGCGCGGCTGTTTTGCGAAGGCAGTCTGAGTGCCTTTGGCGCGGCGTTTCATATTCGCCAGATCAACCATTCCTGCACCCGTGAGCGCGGCAGTGTGCGTGGTCTGCATTATCAGAATGCCAACGCGCCGGAAGCCAAGCTGATCACCTGCCTGCGCGGTGAAGTGTGGGATGTGGCGGTCGATCTGCGCCCCGACTCAGAGACTTTTCTGCACTGGCACGCCGAGCACCTCAAGGCCGGCGACGGTCGCAGTCTGCTGATCCCGGCGGGCTTTGCCCATGGCTTCCAGACCCTGACCGACGACGCCGAATTGCTCTATCTGCACAGCGCTGATTACGCGCCTGCGTATGAGGCCGGTTTGTCGGTCAACGATCCACGGCTGGCGATTGCCTGGCCGTTACCCGTCAATAATCTGTCAGCCCGGGATTCCAGCCATCCCGCGCTCGATCAACATTTTGCTGGAGTGCGTCTATGAACTGCCGTGGGTGCGCCGCACCGCTGAGCCTGCCATTGATCGACCTCGGCACCTCGCCGCCGTCCAACGCCTACGTGCATGCCGATCGGCTGGAACAGGCCGAGCAATGGGTGCCGCTGAAAGTCGCGGTGTGCGAGCAATGCTGGCTGGTGCAGACCGAGGATTACACTCGCGCCGACAGCCTGTTCGATGCCGAGTACGCCTACTTCAGTTCGTTCTCCAGCACTTGGCTGACCCACGCCGAGCGTTATGTGGCCGAGATGGTCGAGCGCTTCGGCTTGAGCGCCGACAGCCGCGTGGTGGAAGTCGCCGCCAACGACGGTTATCTGTTGCAGTACGTGGCCCAGCGCGGCATCGCCTGCCTGGGCGTCGAACCAACCCGCAGCACTGCACAAGCCGCGCGCGCGAAAGGTCTGGAAATTCGCGAGCTGTTCTTCGGCCGCGACACCGCCGCGCAACTGAACAGCGAAGGCTGGGCTGCTGATTTGATGGCCGCCAATAACGTGCTCGCGCATGTGCCGGACATCAATGATTTCCTTGGCGGGTTCGCCGCGCTGCTCAAGCCGAGCGGCGTCGCCACCTTCGAATTTCCGCAACTGCTGACGCTGATGGCTGGCGCGCAGTTCGACACCCTGTATCACGAGCATTATTCCTATCTGTCGCTGACCGCCGTGCAGACCTTGTGCGAGCGCAATGGCCTGGAAGTATTCGACGTCAGCCAGCTCGCTACCCATGGCGGATCGCTGCGGGTGTTCGTGCAGCGCAAAGACGGCGAACGCCGCGCGGTGCAGCCTGCGGTGCAAGCGCAATTGCAGGCCGAACTCGCGGCCGGCGTGAAAACCGCCGAGTACTACGCCACGCTGGCGCCGGCCGCTGAACGCATCAAGCATGAGCTGCTGCGTTTCCTGTTGCAGGCCAAGGCTGATGGCAAGCGCGTGGTCGGTTACGGCGCGGCGGCCAAGGGCAACACCTTGCTCAACTACGCCGGCATCCGCGCCGATCTGTTGGCCTGGGTCGCCGATGCCAACCCGCACAAGCAGGGCAAGTTCCTGCCCGGCAGCCGTATTCCAATCGTCGCGCCCGAGCGCATCGCAGTGGAAAAACCCGACTACATCCTCGTGCTGCCATGGAACCTGTTGAGCGAAGTGACCGAGCAGTTGGCCGAGGCCAAAACATGGGGTGCACGATTTGTGGTGGCGGTTCCGGAGTTAAGCGTTCGATGAGCAGAATTCATTACACCAAGCCGAGTGTCGGCGAACTTGAGGCACGTTACGTTCTGGATGCCGTGCAAAACGGCTGGGGCGAGCGCTGCTACGAATACCTGACGCGCTTCGAGCACGGGTTTGCCGAGCATCTGGGCGCGACTTATGCGATTGCCACCTCCAGTTGTACCGGTGCCTTGCACATGGGCATGGCCGCCCTCGGCGTGGGTGCCGGCGACGAAGTGATTCTGGGCAACACCAACTGGATCGCTTCGGCGGCGCCGATCACTTATCTGGGCGCGACCCCGGTGTTTGTCGACGTGCTCAGCGATAGCTGGTGCCTCGATCCACAACAAGTGCGAAACGCGATCAGCCCGCGTACCAAGGCGATTCTGGCCGTGCATCTGTACGGCAATCTGTGTGACATGGACGCCTTGCTGGCGATCGGTCGCGAGTTCGGCATCCCGGTGATCGAAGATGCGGCGGAAGCCATCGGCTCGCAGTGGCGCGGCCAGGCTGCCGGTTCGCTTGGCGCTTTCGGTGCCTTCTCGTTCCATGGCACGAAAACCATGACCACGGGCGAGGGCGGCATGTTTGTCACCTCGGACAAAGCCTTGTACGAACGCGTCCTGACGCTCTCCAATCATGGTCGAGTGGCGGGCAGCACCAAGCAATTCTGGCCGGATTTCGTCGGCTTCAAATACAAGATGAGCAACCTGCAAGCGGCGATCGGCTGCGCTCAGGTCGAACGCATTGAAGAGCTTATCGAGCGCAAACGGGCGATTTTCGCCAACTATGCGCACGCACTTGAAGGCGTGCCGGGTGTGTCCTTGAACCCGGAACCGACCCATGGGCGCAACGGTTACTGGATGCCGACCGTAGTGTTTGATGCCGATACCGGCATCCATCGCAATGAGTTGATCGCGGCATTTCAGGCCGCCGATATCGATGCCCGAGTGTTTTTCTGGCCGCTGTCCTCGCTGCCAATGTTCAGTGAACGAATAGTTGAAACGCCTGTAGCGTTCGCGTTGCCCGAGCGCGCTTTCAACCTGCCGAGCTATCACGAAATGACCGACGCCGATCAGCAGCGTGTCGTCGCCGTGATCCTCGACTTGCTTGCTCGCAGGCAAACATTGTGAAGACCTATCTGTTGGGCGCCGCCAACCCGGAAGCGGTGCGCATGCTGCACGCGGTCAAGCGGCATACGCCGAACGCCGAATTTGCGTTTCTGGACAATGATCCGCGCAAGCACGGCACGCTGTTTCATGGTGTTCCGGTGATTGGCGGTTCGCAGTGTGTCGCAGAACTCAAGGGGCCGGACGTGCGGTTCGTCAACCTGATTACCGGCAGCACGCGACTGCGCTACGAAACCACCTGTGAACTGGTCGAGGCGGGTGCCTGCCTGGGCCAGTTCATCCACCCTGGCATCGACCTGACAATGACCCGCATGGGGCAGGGCAGCTATTTGCAGGAAGGCGTGTTGCTGCAAGCTGAAGTGACGCTTGGCGATAACACCAGCATCAGCGCCGGCAGTGTAGTGGGGCACGAAGGCCGGATCGGCCATTCGGTGTTCCTGGCGCCCGGCGTGTGCATCGCCGGTTGCGTGGAGGTCGGCGACGGCACGTTCATCGGTACCAATGCCACGATCCTGCCGCGCCTGCGCATCGGCCGCTGGGTCATGATCGGTGCGGGCGCCGTGGTGACCAGGGACGTCCCGGATTTTTCAGTCGTGGTGGGCAACCCCGCCAGGATCATCAAGACCAACGCAGTGCCTTACCCCGACGGCAAGGTATTCAAGTAAGCGTTTCCCCTTTTTTTGGAGAGTTGCAATGAATCCTCATGAGCAGTTTCGCGAAGAAGTAAAAACCAACATCGAAGGCCTGCAACAGGACAAGGCGCTGCAAGCCGAATCCCTCGCCTGGGTCGGCACCACCGCAAAGCACAAGTACACCTATAACTTCAGCTGGATGGGACGCCCGATCATTCAGTTCCCGCAGGACATGGTCGCGATGCAGGAGATCATCTGGAATCTGCGTCCGGACATCATCGTGGAAACCGGCATTGCTCATGGCGGTTCGCTGGTGTTTTACGCCTCGATGCTGGAACTGGTCGGCCATGGTGAAGTGTTGGGCGTTGATATCGATATCCGTCAGCACAACCGCGAAGCGATCGAAGCTCACCCGATGAGCAAACGCATCAGCATGATCCAGGGTTCGAGCATCGATACTGCGATTGTCGACCAGGTGCGCGCGCGCATCGAGGGCAAGAAAGTGCTGGTGGTGCTCGACTCCAACCACACCCATGAACACGTGCTCGAAGAGCTGCGCCTGTATGCGCCGATGGTCTCGGTGGGCAGCTACTGCGTGGTCATGGATACCGTGGTCGAGGACATGCCGACAGACGCTTTTCCGGATCGTCCGTGGGGCAAAGGTGATAACCCGAAAACCGCAGTGTGGGCTTACCTGAAAGAAACCAATGCTTTTGAAATCGACCAGGCCATTCACAGCAAGTTGCTGATCACAGTGGCGCCGGACGGCTATCTACGTCGCGTACGTTAATCGACAGAATTGAGTTTTCGGCGACTCGCCGTTTGTGGGGAAAGTATGCAAGGCAAGAATAGTTCTGAACACGGTTTGGCACTCGACGATCAGTTGACCGTTGTGCTGATTTCTCACGAACGACCGGCGTTTCTGCGTCGTGCCGTGCGTTTTTACAGCAGCCTGCCGTGCAGGATTCTTGTGCTGGACTCCTCGGTCGAGGCTCAACCGGGCATGGCCGCACAGTTTGCCAATGTTGATTACCGGCACTTGCCGCAGTTCGGCTATTGGGGCATCCGCGCCAAGCTGGCGTATGGCGTGGAGCAGTTGCAGACGCCGTACATGGTGTTTGCCGCCGACGATGACTTCCTCGTGCACGATGCTCTGCATGAGGCGGTGGCCTTCATGCAAGCCAACCCCGATTACAGCCTGTGCCATGGCTACAGCATGATGTACCTGGCGCTGCCCAACAGCGTCAGCTACTACCGCCGTGACAAGAAGGTCTGCGAGGACTACTGCTCCGATCTGGCCCAAGAGCGCCTGACGGAATACATGCGGCAGTACCTGCCGCCGTTTTACGCCGTACAGCGCACTGCAATTCTGCGTGACTGGTATGCCGCAATGCCCGAAGACACGATCTTCCAATGGCAAGAGGTTGGCCACACCTGGTACATGCTGGCCCGGGGCAAGGCGCGAATTCTGCCGATCCCCTACGTGGTGCGTGAGCTCAACTATGAGCAATCCGACCACAACACCGAGATCTACCACTCGCTGGCCTATACCGACGCCAAGCATGTCGCCGAGCGTGAAGCCTTCGCCGGTTTCCTCGCCAGCTTGCCAACCCAAGTGCAGCATGCGGATCCGCAGCAGGGTAAAGCCTTTGCGCTCGAGAGCTTCGAAGCACTGGCCGACAGTCTGCGCACCAATCGTGCGTTGACCGCCGAGTTGATTCTGGATTCGACCTGGACTGACTCCGATGCCGACCCACAGCGCCGTTTCGGCCCGAAACAGTACGTCGAAATGCCGTTCTACAATCAGGCGTTCTTCGATCAGTTGACCCACTTCGAGTTTCTGATCCATGCAATGCCGGCGGGCCGCGTCCAGTTGAGAGGGCTGGAGGGCATCTGGGCGCGGCAACAGCACCTGATGCTGGCGCGCAACAACGACACGCCGGAGAGTGTGATTGACCGGTTGTGGCAGGCCCACGACAGCAACGTGTTCAATCGCGATGTGATCAGGCGTCTGGTGACTCAGCTGCAAGCAATGGGCGAATCGCAAGAAGCGCAAGAACTCGGTGACTGGCTTGCGCGTTTGGAAGCCGTGTCGCTGGAAGGCAATCACTCGGCATTCAGCAAGATGCTGACGGGTCGCTTGATCCAATGGCTCGCCGAGCGCCAACCTGATGCCGAACAGACGCATGCAATTTCGCGTCATCTGGCGGCGAATGATGGTGGTCCGCAGTTCGGCATTTTGCTGCTCGATCTGGACAACGACATCGATAAGATCCAAGTCACGCTGGACAGTTTGCTGGAAAGCGGTAGCAAGGCCTTCAAAGTAGTGGTGTTCACCACCGGCGAGCCGCCGGCCGCGACCACCGCGCAAAACGTCCTGCACTTTGTGCGCGTCACTCAGGGCAACTTCGTCGACAAGCTGAACGCGAGTGTTGGCCAGTCGTCCGCCGACTGGTTGCTGCTGGCTGAGGCCGGCGACGAATTTACCGCCAGTGGTCTGTTGCGTGCAGGTCTGGAGTTGCAGGCTGCCGGTGACTGCCGCGCCGTCGCGACCGATGAAATCCAGCGCACGTCCGAAGGCGCGCTGGTCAACGTATTCCGCAGCGGCTTCAACCTCGACCTGCTGCAAAGTGTCCCGGCGCTGATGGCGCGGCACTGGCTGATTCGTCGCGACGTGCTGGTCGAGGCCGGTGGTTATCAGCCTGATTTCAGCAAGGCGCTGGAATTCGACCTGCTGCTGCGCATCATCGAACAGGGTGGCGTGGGCGGTCTGGCGCACCTCGACGAACCTTTGCTGATCACGCAGGCGCAAGCGCTGGAAGACAACCCGGATGAACGTCAGGCGTTGTTGCGTCACCTGAGCACGCGCGGCTACAAGGCGCAGGTCACCTCGTCGTTGCCGGGCACCTGGCAGGTGGATTATCGCCATCCGGGCCGCCCGCAGGTGTCGGTGATTGTGCCGGCCTCGGATGATCTGCCGGCGCTGCAACGTTGCCTCGAAGGCTTGCTGCTGCGAACCCGCTACACCCAGTACGAGGTGTTGATTGCGGCCAATCCGAATCACTCGGCAGCGGTCAACGATTGGCTCGGCGCGCTGAACAACCCCCGGGTGCAGGTGCTGCGCAGCAACCAGCCACTGAGCGAGGCGGCGTTGTGCAATGCCGCGAGCGAGCAGGCGCAAGGTGAGTTCCTGGTGCTGATGGCGGCGGACAGTGAAGTGGTCAACCCGAACTGGATCGAATCGCTGCTCAACCACGCGCAGCGTCCGGAAGTCGGGATCGTCGGTGCCAAGCTGATCAACCGCGACCGCAAGATTGCCCATGCCGGGCTGATTCTGGGGATGAATGACGGCGTCGGCTCGGCGTTTGTTGGCGAGAAGCACGACGCCGAGGTGTACATGCAACGCCTGCTGGTGGAGCAGAACTACTCGGCCGTCTCTGGCGTGTGCCTGATGGTGCGCAAAGAGCTGTTCAATGCGCTCGGCGGGCTGGATGAGGAGACCTTTGCTGACGCTTACAGCGATGTCGATCTGTGCCTCAAGGCCGGTGCTGCCGGTTACCTCACGGTGTGGACGCCGCTGGTGCAGGTCATCCATCAGGGTCGCACACCTGATGCGCCAGAAGCTCTGGCGGCGCTGCGCGAAAAATGGCCGGGCATGTTCGCCGCCGATCCGCTGTACAACGCCAATCTGGCGCTGACCGGCAAGGGTTTTACCTTGGCACCGAGTGCTCCGATTGATTGGGCGCAATTGCTCGCTTAAGCCTTGCGCACAGCAAACAGGACTCAAGACATGTTCAACGGTAAATCGATTTTCATCTCCGGCGGCACCGGCTCGTTCGGGCGCAACTTCATCCGCCGCTTGCTGGAGCAATATCAGCCCAAGCGCGTGGTGGTGTTTTCGCGCGATGAGCTCAAGCAGTACGAGATGCAGCAGACGTTCAACGCGCCGTGCATGCGTTATTTTCTCGGTGACGTGCGCGATGCGGACCGTCTGCGCCAAGCCATGCGCGGCATCGATTACGTGATCCATGCGGCGGCGTTGAAGCAGGTGCCGGCGGCCGAATACAACCCGACCGAATGCATCCGCACCAACGTCAACGGCGCGGAAAACATCATTGCGGCGGCCATCGACAATGGCGTGCAAAAGGTTGTGGCGCTGTCCACCGACAAAGCGGCCAGCCCGATCAATCTGTACGGCGCAACCAAGCTGCTGTCGGACAAACTGTTTGTTGCGGCCAACAACATTGCCGGCGAGCAGCACACGCGTTTCGCCGTGGTGCGCTATGGCAACGTCGCCGGTTCGCGCGGCTCGGTAGTGCCGTTCTTCAACAAGCTGATTGCTGAAGGCGCGACCGAGTTGCCGATCACCGACGAGCGCATGACGCGTTTCTGGATCACCCTCGATCACGGCGTGCAATTTGTGCTCGACAGCTTTGCGCGCATGCATGGCGGCGAAGTGTTCGTGCCGAAGATTCCGTCGATCCGCATCGTCGATCTGGCGCGCGGCATGGCCGGGCATTTGCCGCACAAGAATGTCGGCATTCGTCCGGGCGAGAAACTGCATGAATTGATGGTGCCGCTGGACGATGCACGGATGACCTTGGAGTTCGACGATCACTACACAATTCAGCCGTCGATTCGTTTCACCAGCGTCGACGTCGACTTTGCCGTGGATCAGCTCGGCGAACGTGGCCATCCGGTGGGCGAAGATTTCGAATACCGCTCCGACACCAATCCGCAGTTCCTCTCGGTGGGGCAGATCGCTGACCTGCACGCGGACCTTTCGGCATGATTCCCTACGGTCGGCAGAGCGTTGATCAGGCGGACATCGACGCCGTTGTCGAGGTGCTGCAGTCCGACTGGCTGACCCAAGGGCCGACCATCGAGCGCTTCGAACAGGCCATGGCCGAACGTTGCCAGGCGGCTTACGGTGTAGCGGTGTGCAACGCCACGGCGGCGCTGCACATTGCCTGTCTGGCGGCGGGCCTCGGGCCGGGTGATCGACTGTGGACCACGCCGAACACCTTTCTCGCGTCGGCCAATTGCGGGCGTTACTGCGGGGCCGATGTCGACTTCGTGGATATCGACCGGCTGACCTGGAACCTCGACGCTTTTGCGCTGGCGGCCAAGCTTGAACAGGCCGAGCGCGACGAAAAATTGCCGAAGGTCCTAGTGGCGGTGGCGTTCTCCGGGCAGAGCTGCGACATGCGCCAGATTGCCGAACTGGCGACGCGCTACAACTTCACTGTGATCGAAGATGCTTCGCACGCGGTGGGTGCGTCCTACGCGGGGCGTCCGGTCGGTTGCGGCGAATTCGCCGCGATGACGGTGTTCAGTTTCCACCCGGTGAAAATCATCACCAGTGGCGAGGGCGGCATGGTGTTGACCAATCGCCCGGAGCTGGCCGAGCGTCTGCAACGCCTGCGCAGCCACGGCATGACCCGCGACCCGCAGCAGATGAGCGAAGCCAGTCACGGCCCGTGGTACTACCAGCAGATCGAACTCGGTTTCAATTACCGGATCACCGATCTGCAAGCGGCGCTGGGGCTGTCGCAACTGAGCAAACTGGATGATTTCGTAGCGCGTCGCCGTGAACTGGCGGCGCGTTACGATCAACTGCTCGCCTACTTGCCACTGACCTTGCCCAGCCCGCAGCCGGAGGCCGAGTCGGCCTGGCATCTGTACGTGGTGCGCTTGCAGACTGAGCGCTGCAATCTCAGCCATCGTCAGGTGTTCGAAGGTTTGCGCGCGGCCGGGATCGGGGTGAATCTGCACTATATTCCCGTGCATCTGCAGCCGTACTATCGCGACCTGGGTTTTGCCGAGGGCGATTTCCCCGAGGCCGAACGTTATTACGCCGAGGCGATCAGCTTGCCGCTGTTCCCGCTGCTCAGCGAAGAACAACAGGACCATGTGGTCGAGCATCTGCGTCGGCTGCTGCTTGAGGAGTAGTTTTACGTGAGTTGTGTGGCGATCATTCCGGCGCGCGGTGGCAGCAAGCGCATCCCGCGCAAGAACCTCAAAGCGTTCGACGGCGTGCCGATGATCGTGCGTTCGATTCGCACGGCGCTGGCGTCGGGGTTGTTCGATCAGGTGGTGGTCAGCACCGATGATCAGGAGATCGCCGAGATCGCCCGCGCGCATGGCGCCGAGGTGCCGTTCATGCGTCCGGCGGAGTTGGCTGACGATTTCGCCGGCACTGCGGCGGTGATCGTGCATGCCTTGCAGCAACTGCCGGCCTTCGACTATGCCTGTTGTGTGTACGCCACCGCACCGTTGTTGCAGACGCGGTATCTGCGTCAGGGCTTTGAGTTGCTTGAGCAGCATGCAGACAAGTCGTTCGCGTTTTCGGTGTGCAGTTTCGGTTTTCCGGTGCAGCGCGCGCTGACTCTGGACGGGCAGGGCGCATTGACGCCGCTGTATCCGCAGTTTCGCGATACCCGCTCGCAGGATTTGCCTGAAGCCTTTCAGGATGCAGGCCAGTTCTACTGGGGACGCAGTGCGGCCTGGCTGAGTGGCGAGGTCATGTTTTCTTCGGCCAGTCTGCCAGTGATTCTGCCCCGGCATCTGGTGCAGGACATCGATACGCCCGAAGACTGGCAGCGTGCCGAATACCTGTACGCTGCGCTCAAGGCCGGTGGAGAGCTGCAATGAGAGTGCTGATCCGCGCCGACGCCTCGCCAACTATCGGCAGCGGCCACATCGCCCGTTGCCTGACGCTGGCGCGAGTGCTGCGCGCGCAGGGCAGTCATGTCGCATTTGCCTGCCGACGCTTGCCGGGGCATCGACTCGATTTCTTGCACGCTGAAGGTTTTCAGACTTTCGCGCTGCCCGAGTGCTACGCCGATGAAGACCCGCACCAGGCCATCGAAGCGATGCTGCCGTGGCAGGCGGATATCGACGCGTTGGCGGCACTGCTCGAAGGGCAGGCCGGGTTCGACTGGATCATCGCTGACCACTACGGTCTCGATCATCACTGGCAAACCGCCGCGCGCCGCTGGGCACCTCGGATTGCTGCGGTCGACGATCTGGCGACCCGGCGTTATAGCGTCGATCTGCTGCTCAATCAGAATCTGTCCGGCCTGCACGAAAACTATGCGCCGCTGCTGCCGGAACACTGCCAAACCCTGCTCGGCCCGCGTTACGCGATGCTGCGTGAAGAGTTCATCTGCCCGGCCATCGAGATCAAACCCAAGGCGACGCGCGTGCTGGTGAATTTCGGTGGCTTCGACGCTGCCATGCAGACTCATCACGCGATGCTCGCGCTGGCGGATTTCCCGGAGCTGGAAGTGGATTTTCTCGCCGGTGCCGACAACCCGGCATGGGCGCAGATGCAGACCCTTGCCGAGACGCGCCCACACTGGCGCCTGCACAGTTTTGTCAGCGATTTCTATCAGCGCATGACTCAAGCCGATGTGTTTATCGGCGCCGGCGGCGGCACCAGTTGGGAGCGTGCGGCGCTGGGTTTGCCGACGATCTGCATTGCGGTGTCGAACAACCAGCAGGCCAACGGCGAGATCATGGCGGCGGCGGGCGCGCATGTGTTCATGGGCGCGCGTGAGCAGGTCAGTGTCGAGCAACTGCGACTGGCGATCGGTTTTGTCGCCGACAACTATTATTTGCGCCAGAGCCTGGCCGAGCGTTCGCGGCAACTGGTGGATGGGCGCGGTGCGCGGCGGGTGGCGGCGGCATTGGCTGACGCGGTGCTCAACGTGCGCCCGGCAACGCAGGATGGCCAATCGAGCCTCATTTAATGTATTTCGCCAGGCCGGGTTGATCCTCGGCGCTGGCGGGTTTACCCGAGTTTTCAAGGAACACCGCACATGAGCAGTTTCAAGATTGGCCACCGTCTGATCGGTGCCGACGCGCCGCCCTTCATCATTGCCGAGATGAGCGGCAACCATAACCAGTCGCTGGACGTGGCGCTGCAGATCGTCGAAGCGGCGGCCAAGGCCGGCGCGCATGCCTTGAAGTTGCAAACCTATACCGCCGAAACCATGACTCTGGATCTGACTGAGGGCGAATTCTTCATCAAGGATCCGGGAAGTCTGTGGGCCGGCACATCGCTGTATGACTTGTATGAAAAGGCCCACACGCCTTGGGAATGGCACGCACCGATCTTCGCCCGGGCGAAAGAACTGGGGATGCTCGCGTTTTCGACGCCATTCGATGACACGGCGGTGGATTTTCTCGAAAGCCTGGATGTGCCGGCCTACAAGATCGCCAGTTTTGAAAACACTGATCTGCCGTTGATCCGCCGCGTGGCCGCCACCGGCAAACCACTGATCATCTCCACCGGCATGGCCAGCATCGCTGAACTCGACGAGACCGTACGCGCGGCGCGTGAGGCGGGGTGCAAGGATCTGGTGTTGCTCAAGTGCACCAGCACTTATCCGGCTACGCCCGCCAACAGCAACGTGCGCACCATCCCGCATCTGCGCGAGTTGTTTGGCTGTGAAGTCGGGCTGTCCGATCACTCGATGGGGGTTGGCGTATCGGTGGCCGCTGTGGCGCTGGGTGCGACCGTGGTGGAAAAACACTTCACGCTGGACCGCGCGGCGGGTGGCGTGGACGCCAGCTTCTCGCTCGAGCCGGCCGAAATGGCCTGCCTGGTGCTGGAAACCGAACGCGCCTGGCAGGCCATGGGCCAGGTGCAATACGGCCCGACCGAGGCCGAACTGAAGTCGGTGGTTTACCGTCGTTCGCTGTACGTCACCGCTGATATGGTCGCCGGTGAATCCTTTAGCCGGGACAATCTGCGCGCCATTCGCCCAGGTAGCGGCTTGCCGCCCAAGCACACCGAAGCCATTCTCGGGCGCCGCGCTCGCGCGCCGATCAAACGCGGCACGCCGCTGGACTGGTCACTGATCGAATAAGCCGATCTGCACCGATTCGGCAAAATAGCGTGACCTGTGAGTCATAACGCGCATCTTCACTGTATTGTATTGACCGGGGAGATGGCGCCTGACCCGTTATCGGTTGCAGTGATAGCCCTTTGCGCTCCCCGTGGCTGCCCGTTGTGGCGGCTTTTGTCTGTCTGTCGGCGCCCCTCGAATCCTTGCGAGCGGTGGTATTGGGCTGTTTATTATTGGGAAGCCGTAATGATTGGCATAAAAAGCATTGCGAGCTACGTTCCTGTAGCCGGCGTGGACAATTACGCACAAGGTGCAAAATTCGAGAAGGATGAAGATTTCATCCTCGGCAAGATCGGTTCAGCCTTTCTGCCACGCAAAGACGCTGATCAGGAAACCTCCGATCTGTGTGTTGAAGCAGCCAATGCGCTGTTCGCCAGCAACCCTGCGCTGAAACGTGAAGCGATTGACGCGCTGATCGTGGTCACCCAGAACGGTGACGAAGAAGGTCTGCCGCACACCGCAGCCATCGTCCAGGACAAGCTCGGCCTGCCGACCACGGTCGCGGCGTTCGATATTTCCCTGGGCTGCTCCGGTTACGTCTACGGCATCTACGCGATCAAGGGTTTCATGGAAGCCGCCGGCCTGAAAAACGGTCTGCTGATCACCGCTGACCCGTATTCGAAGATCGTCGACCCGGAAGATCGCAACACCACCATGCTCTTCGGCGATGCCGCCACCGCGACCTGGATGGGCGAAGATCCGCTCTGGGCCTTGGGCAAAGCCAAGTTCGGCACCGACGGTGCCGGCGCACCGCACTTGAAGGTGACCGATGGCGTGTTCTTCATGAACGGTCGTCAGGTGTTCAACTTCGCGCTGCTCAAAGTCCCGGCGCACTTGCATGAGTTGCTCGACGACTCCGGTCTGAAGTCCGATGACATCGATGCGTTCTGCATCCACCAGGGCAGTGCGGCGATCGTCGATGCCGTGGCGCGACGCTTCGAAGGCGAGCCGGAGAAGTTCATCAAGGACATGGTCGAGACCGGCAACACCGTGTCGTCGAGCATTCCGTTGCTGCTGGAAAAACATGCGCTCGACTCGCAATGGCAGCGCGTGGCGATCAGCGGTTTCGGCGTTGGCCTGTCGTGGGGCTCGGCGATCATCTATCGTCCTTGAGTCTGGTCAAAAACGGCGGATACAAAAATAGCGTTCAAGGTTAACCTTGAACGCTATTTTTTTTGCCTGAAACGGAGCGCAAGGCGCCATGAGCGAGTTTTTCCAAGCCAACGCCCAGGTGATCCAGCAACGCTGGCCGGCGGTGTTTGCACGATTGGTGGCTGAGGACGCGTCGGCCATTCAAGCCGAACTGGTGCAAGGCCAGGGCTCTACGCTGAGCGTGGACGGGATTCAACTGACCAGTCGCCACGACCGGATCCACGAGGCCCGGGTCCAGGCGGCCAGCCTGCCGGAAAAGCCCCGGGTGCACATCTACGGCACCGGCCTTGGCGACCTGCCGTCGGTGTTGCTCGAGCGCGCCGCACTGGAGCGGTTGTACGTGCACATCCTCAACGGCGCCTTGTTTGCGTTGGTTCTGCAGTTGCTCGACCAGCGGCCATGGCTTGAAGACCCCAGAGTGGAGCTGATGTATGCCGGCGATCATGCGGATATCTACACGCCGTTTTTTGCGCTGCCCGCCGAAATGCTCCTGGCCGATGACTTCAGCGCGAAGATTCGTGATCGGCTGGTCAATGAGGTTCACCTGAGTTTCAACAATCGCGAGTTCGATCCGCAATTGCCGGCGATTCAGCAGCGCTTGCGCGATAGCCTGGAGGTGCTGCTTGGCGATGATGACGTGGCGCAACTGTTTGGCACCTGCAGCGGCCGCGAAATCTATGTGATCGGCACCGGGCCGAGTCTGGAAGGGCATTTTGAACGGCTGGCGTCGGTGCGCGGTCAGGTCGACCGTCCGCTGTTCATTTGTGTCGACACGGCCTATCGGCCTTTGCGCAAGCACGGGATCATCCCCGATCTGGTGGTGACGATCGATCAGTTGATCAGCTTTCGGCACCTGCCTTTCGAGGAGTCCGACGGCATCCCGCTGGTGTACCTGCCCATGAGCTCACCGCAGGTGTTGAAGGCCTGGAGGGGCAAGCGCTATGGCGCTTATACCGCCAGCCCTGTCTACGCCACGTTGCGTGATCAGCACCCTCGGGCCGAATTGCATGCGGGTGGCAGTGTGATTCACCCCGCCGTGGACCTGGCCGTGAAAATGGGCGGCACGCGCATCACCCTGTTCGGCGCCGACTTTGCCTTCCCGATGAACAAGACGCATGCCGGATGGAACGATGGCGATCTGGGGCCAGCCCTGGAGCAGGCTCGGCACTGGGTCCGTGACGGCAATGGCGAACGGGTCAGGACGCAGTTGAACTTTCGTGGCTACCTGTGCGTGCTGGAGCGTTACATCGCGCTGCATCCAGAGGTCAGCTTCCTTAACAGCAGTCGGGTAGGGGCGATGATCGTGGGCACGCAATTCAATCCGGAGTTTGTGCAATGAGTGCGCAGGTGGATTGCATCAGCGCATGCCGGCAATGCGCCGGATTGTTTCGTTTGGGGCGTGATGTCGAAGCGGCGCTGACCATGGTCGACGTATTCGACGAGGCGCAGCGGTTTTTTTCACTCGCCTCTGAGGAGGTTCAGCAGTCGTGGGCACAGGTGCTGACACACATATTGGCGTGTCAGGAACGCCAGGATTGGTTGGGGCTTGCCGATTTCGTCGAGTATGAACTGATTGAATTGCTCGACAGCGCGCAGCGCTGAAGGGGGATCGACGGCTCTGGCACAAGGGTTGGTGGTACGGACAGTTTTATGGCGTCATTTTTTTCGTGGGTGGAGCGCCCTAAGCCGTTGTTTTTTTGGGAGTGGCAGGGTGATGGCAATATTTTTTCAAAAAGCCCTCAAGCAACCTGCAAACCCGACGATAACTATTACGAAGGTTCTCTAGGCCATACCCGGCGGTTGCCAGGGCCGGAAGCCGCAGTACCCAACCAACGAGGAATTCGTCATGGCTTTAACAGTAAACACCAACACTACGTCGTTGAACGTTCAGAAAAACCTGAACAAAGCTTCCGACGCTCTGTCGACTTCGATGCAGCGCCTGTCTTCCGGCCTGAAAATCAACAGCGCTAAAGACGACGCCGCTGGCCTGCAGATCGCTACCCGCATGACTTCCCAGATCCGTGGTGGCAACCAGGCGATCCAGAACGCCAACGACGGTATCTCCGTTGCTCAGACCGCTGAAGGCGCTCTGCAAGCTTCGACCGACATTCTGCAGCGTATGCGTGAACTGGCTGTTAAAGCCCGTACCGGTACCAACGGCAGCATCGACCAGAAAGCAACGAACGACGAATTCGCTCAGTTGTCCGACGAGATCACCCGTATCTCGGCTTCGACCAACCTGAACGGCAAAAACCTGCTGGACGGTTCGGCTGGTACTGTGACCCTGCAAGTGGGCGCAAACACCGGTTCGGCTAACCACATCGACCTGGTACTGAGCTCCAAGTTCGACGCCGTCAGCCTGAACGTAGGTAGCGGTACTGTAGTTCTGACCGGTGCAAGCGTATCGGGCGCTGCTGTCAACATCGACAACGCAATCACCGCGATCGACGCTGCAATTGCCACGATCAACAGCACTCGTTCGAGCCTGGGTGCTTCGCAAAACCGTCTGACCAGCACCATCTCCAACCTGCAGAACATCGTGGAAAACACCACTGCAGCACAAGGTCGCGTACAAGATACCGACTTCGCCGCTGAGACTGCTAACCTGACCAAGCAGCAAACCCTGCAACAGGCTTCGACCTCCGTACTGGCTCAAGCCAACCAACTGCCTTCCGCTGTACTGAAGCTGCTTCAGTAATTTCGGAATAAGTTTTAGCGGGGGAGTGCGCTTGTCGTGCTCTCTCGCTTTTTACGTTCAGAGGTGATGAGCATGGACATGAGCGTCAAGCTTAACGTGGCTTATCCGGCGCCCAAGCCAGCCAACATCGTCGCTGACAAACAGCCAGAGACGAAGCCTCAGGTCGTCGCTGTGGTCGCTGCTCCCGAAAAGAGCGGTGATTCGGATGAGACCAAGCTGAAACTGGCGGTGCAGGAGATCGAAAAGTTTGTACAGTCGATCAAGCGCAACCTGGAGTTCTCGATTGACGAGCATTCTGGAAAGGTCATCGTCAAGGTGATCGCGAGCGAAACGGGTGAGGTTGTACGACAGATCCCTTCCGCAGAAGCCCTCAAGCTGGCTGAAAGTCTGAGCAATGCGAGTCATGTATTGTTCGACGCTAAAGTCTGATAGCTGGCATGAATAGTGTTTGAAGTGCTTTAGGCGCTGGCAAAGGTCAAAAGACTGGCAACATCATGAAAGGAGATGCACATGGCAAGTCCAATTCTACCCGGCTCCGGCCTGGGTTCCGGCCTGGACATCGGCGCAATCGTGACCGCACTGGTCAATGCTGACAAAGCGCCGAAACAGACGCAGATCGACACCCAGACGAAGAACAATTCTCTGAAGATTTCCGGTGTCGGTTCGTTGAAGAGTGCGTTGACCGCATTCCAGACCGCCATGACCAACCTGGGCAGCAAGACCGCGCCTGCGTTTGCCGGTTTCTCGGCGACTTCAGGTACGCCTTCGGTGCTTACCGCGACGAGTGATAACACTGCAGTTGCCGGCACTTACAATGTTTTCGTCTCGTCCTTGGCCACCGGCTCGAAAGTAGCCAGCGCAGCCTTCGCCGGCGGTGCAGCCAGTGCCATTCCGAGTGGTACTCTGAAAATCACTCAAAATGGTATTGATATCCCGGTCACGATTCCGGCCAACGCGACGTTGCAGAGCACGCGCGACGCTATCAACGCCTCGGCGGGTCCTGCCGGTATTTCCGCCAATATCGTGACTGACAGCAGCGGTGCTTCGCGTCTGGTCGTCAGTTCGAACAAGACTGGCGCAGGTACAGATCTCAAACTCAGCGGCATCGCCGGCCTGGAGATCGATGGCACTCAGGAAATGGGCGCTACACCGACGGCGGGCAGTTCCGGTTCGATCAACGGTCTGGCCAAGGATGCGAGCCTGACCATCGACGGTCTGCCGGTGACCAGCAAGACCAATACCGTGACGGGTGCAGTCAGCGGCCTGACCCTGAATCTGGTGACCACCACTGCGCCAGGCACAGCTGTGACGGTGGGCGTCGAGCCCAACACCAAAGGTCTGCAGACCTCGATTCAATCCTTCGTTGATGCGTACAACACACTCAAGAAAACCATTGATACCTTGTCCAAAGCGACGCCGGACGAGGATGGCAAGCTGACCGTGCAGGCTGCGTTCACTGGCGATTCGATGACGCGCAAGCTGATGAGCGACATCCGCGCAGAACTGACCAATAACACGACGGGTGGCCCAGTAGGCGTTTTGTCGCAAATTGGTGTAATGACCGACCAGAACACGGGCGAGCTGAAGTTCGACGCAGCCGCGTTTACCAAAAGCATGGCTACGCCCGGCACCACTGGTCAGATACAGCAACTGTTCGCGGGCACCAACGACACCAATGGCCTGTTGTCGCGTATGAGCAAGTCGCTCGACCCGTATCTCAAGCCCGCCAGTATCACATCCAAAGGTATGCTTGATCAGCGCCTTGCTGATCTGACCGCGAACGGCAAGAAGATTGCCAATCAGCAGGAGGCACTCGATATTCGTGTCGCCAACCTGACCAAGACCCTGACGGCCAAATACAACGCCATGGACTTGCTGGTTGGGCAGATGAAAGCGACGGCGAGCAACATTACCTCGTTCTTCGCGTCGTTGAACGCGCAGCAATCCGCGAAGTAAATCTCGAACGACAAAAACCCGGCTGCGCTTTCAGAGGCGCGCCGGGTTTTTGTCTTTTGCGCTAAAGTTTTTTGGCTCGATGGCGATACACTGGTCATACGAGTCATTGTGGCAATGAGGTAGACCATGAACCCAATGTTAGCGCTGCGGCAATATCAGAAGATCGGCGCACACGCTCAGACCTCCGAAGCGAGCCCGCACCGTCTGGTCCAGATGCTCATGGAAGGTGGCCTGGATCGCATCGCTCAGGCCAAAGGCGCCATCGAGCGAAAAGACGTACCGGCCAAATGCACGTCGATCAGCAAGGCCATTGGCATTGTCAGCGGGCTGCGTGAAGGCCTGGATCTGGACAACTGCGCGGATACGCTGAGTGATCTGGACAGTCTGTACATCTACATGATGAAGCGTCTGGCTGAAGCGAACATCGCCAGCGACCCGCGCATTCTCGATGAAGTTGCCGGTTTGCTGCGCACGGTCAAAGAAGGCTGGGACGCCATCGCGCCTACGCCAGCTCCTCAGTTCTAAGGAGATCACCATGAGTCTTGTATTGCAGCGAATCGAAGACACCCGGCAAGCGCTGATCGGTGCCCTGGCCGACCGCAACTGGGAAGTCATCGGCCAATTGGATCTCGATTGCCGTTCCTGCATGGAAGACGTCTTGAGTGAGGCTGCGCTGGATGAGGTGGCGTTGCGCGACAATCTTGAGGAGTTGCTGCACGTCTACAAGCAACTGCTTGACGCTGCCATGGGTGAGCGTCAGGCAATTGCCGATGAGATGTCGCAGATCACCCAAGCGCAGAATGCGGCAAAGGTTTACCATCTGTTTGGTTAATTAACCCTCAGTTAATCCAGACACGTGCGCCATAAATTTGACTGTGCACGGTTTTTTGACTTAACTAGTGGCTGATTACAGATTTCGGGCGTCTACAGGCACATGGTGTCCTGCAAGCGTCTCGCTTGCCCCTTATTTTCGGGCATTGAGTTGACTAGGGAAGTTGCTATTGCATGTGGCGTGAAACCAAAATTCTGCTGATCGATGACGATAGCGTCCGCCGCCGCGACCTGGCGGTGATTTTAAATTTTCTTGGCGAAGAAAATTTACCCTGCGGTAGCCATGACTGGCAGCAGGCAGTCGGCTCTTTGTCATCAAGTCGTGAAGTCATTTGTGTATTGATCGGGACGGTCAATGCTCCAGGTGCACTTTTGGGCTTGTTAAAGACACTCTCAACCTGGGATGAGTTCCTTCCGGTTTTGTTGATGGGCGACAATTCTTCCGTCGACCTGCCTGACGACCAGCGCCGCCGCGTGCTTTCTACCCTCGAAATGCCGCCCAGCTACAGCAAATTGCTCGACTCCCTGCACCGTGCCCAGGTCTATCGCGAGATGTATGACCAGGCCCGTGAGCGCGGTCGTCATCGCGAACCCAATCTGTTTCGCAGCCTCGTCGGCACCAGCCGCGCGATCCAGCACGTGCGCCAGATGATGCAGCAAGTGGCCGACACCGACGCCAGCGTGCTGATCCTCGGCGAGTCTGGCACCGGCAAGGAAGTGGTCGCACGCAACCTGCATTACCATTCCAAGCGCCGCGACGCGCCGTTCGTGCCAGTCAACTGCGGGGCGATCCCGGCCGAGTTGCTGGAAAGCGAATTGTTCGGCCACGAGAAGGGCGCTTTCACCGGCGCGATCACCAGCCGTGCGGGCCGCTTCGAGCTGGCCAACGGCGGCACGTTGTTCCTCGACGAAATCGGCGACATGCCGTTGCCAATGCAGGTCAAACTGCTGCGCGTGTTGCAGGAGCGCACCTTCGAGCGCGTGGGCAGCAACAAGACCCAAAGTGTCGACGTGCGCATCATCGCCGCGACTCACAAGAACCTCGAAAGCATGATCGAGATCGGCACCTTCCGCGAAGATTTGTACTATCGCCTGAACGTGTTCCCGATCGAGATGGCGCCGCTGCGTGAGCGCGTCGAAGATATTCCGTTGCTGATGAACGAATTGATCTCGCGCATGGAGCACGAGAAGCGCGGTTCGATCCGCTTCAACTCGGCTGCGATCATGTCGCTGTGCCGTCACGGCTGGCCGGGCAACGTCCGTGAGCTGGCCAACCTGGTGGAACGCATGGCGATCATGCATCCGTACGGGGTGATCGGTGTGGTCGAGTTGCCGAAGAAATTCCGCTACGTCGATGACGAGGACGAGCAACTGGTCGACAGCCTGCGCAGTGATCTTGAAGAACGCGTAGCGATCAACGGCCATACGCCGGACTTCTCCGCCAACGCCATGTTGCCGCCGGAAGGTCTGGACTTGAAAGATTACCTCGGTGGTCTGGAGCAGGGCCTGATCCAGCAAGCGCTCGACGATGCCAATGGCATTGTGGCGCGCGCCGCTGAACGGCTGCGCATTCGCCGCACTACGCTGGTGGAAAAGATGCGCAAGTACGGCATGAGCCGGCGCGACGGAGACGAACAGGCGGAGGATTGACGCCTGTTTTTCAACTGCTTCATTTATAAGCAGTTTTTTTTAGGCACGGGTATTGCTATAGCCCTCGCAACGTTCCGTTTAACTGACGGTCAGCCAAGCGAGTGAGCACAATGCCCCAAGCCTCCCAGATGTCTCCAGTTGCCGACTCTTCGGCGCAGCTGCCGTGCGCAGAACAGGCGAGCCGTCAGGGACTTGAGCAGGCCTTCGCGCTGTTCAATCAGATGTCCAGCCAGTTGACCGACTCCTACAGCATGCTTGAAGCACGGGTGACCGAGCTCAAGGGCGAGCTGGCTGTGGTCAGTGCCCAGCGCATGCAAGAGCTGGCGGAAAAAGAACGCCTGGCCAACCGTCTGCAAAACCTCCTCGATCTGTTGCCTGGTGGCGTTATCGTCATCGATGGGCACGGTGTCGTCTGCGAAGCCAACCCGACCGCCACCGAACTGCTGGGTTTGCCGCTGGAAGGCGAGTTGTGGCGTCACGTGATTGCTCGCTGCTTCGCGCCGCGTGAAGACGACGGCCACGAAATCTCTCTGAAGAACGGTCGACGCCTGTCGATTGCCACGCGCTCGCTGGATGCCGAGCCGGGGCAGTTGGTGCTGCTCAACGACCTGACTGAAACCCGTCATCTGCAAGATCAACTGGCGCGCCACGAACGTCTATCGTCGTTGGGGCGCATGGTCGCTTCGCTGGCGCATCAGATCCGCACGCCGCTGTCCGCCGCGTTGCTCTACGCCAGTCATTTGACCGAGCAGGAACTGCCGGTCGCCACGCAGCAGCGCTTTGCCGGGCGGCTCAAGGAGCGACTGCACGAGCTGGAGCATCAAGTGCGCGACATGCTGGTGTTCGCTCGCGGCGAGTTGCCAATGACCGACCGCATCACACCGACTGCTTTGATGCAGGCGTTGCAGTCTGCGGCGTCGACCCACGTCCAGGACCTGCCAATCCGCTGGCAGTGCGACAGCCATGCCGGCGAGTTGCTGTGCAATCGCGACACGCTGGTCGGGGCGATTCTCAATCTGATCGAAAACGCGATTCAGGCCAGCGCCGGTGCAGTGCGCCTGAAAGTGCATTGCTACACCCGCGACAACACTCTGCGTCTGAGCGTGAGTGACAGCGGCAGCGGTATCGATCCAGTGGTGCTGGCGCGCCTCGGTGAGCCGTTTTTCACCACCAAAGTCACCGGCACCGGCCTCGGGCTGACCGTGGTCAAAGCGGTGGCGCGTGCCCATCAGGGAGAATTGCAGCTGCGCTCGCGGGTCGGGCGCGGCACCTGCGCGCAGGTGATCCTGCCGCTGTTTTGCGCTGTACACGGAGCTGAGTAAAAAATATGGGCATCAAGGTTTTGCTGGTCGAGGATGACCGCGCGCTGCGTGAAGCACTGGCGGATACGCTGCTGCTCGCCGGCCATGACTACCACGCGGTCGGTTCGGCCGAAGAGGCACTGAAAGCCGTGGAGCGTGAGCCGTTCAGTCTGGTGCTCAGCGACGTCAACATGCCGGGCATGGATGGCCATCAGTTGCTGTGCCTGTTGCGCGCACGTCAGCCGCAATTGCCGGTGCTGTTGATGACCGCGCACGGCGCAGTCGAGCGCGCGGTCGATGCGATGCGCCAAGGCGCGGCGGATTATCTGGTCAAGCCATTCGAACCCAAGGCGCTGCTGGATCTGGTGGCGCGGCATGCGTTGGGCAGCATCGGTGCGATTGAAGGCGAAGGCCCGATTGCGGTCGAACCTGCGTCAGCACAGTTACTCGAATTGGCCGCGCGCGTGGCACGCAGTGATTCCACGGTTTTGATCTCCGGCGAATCCGGCACCGGCAAAGAAGTGCTGGCGCGCTACATCCATCAGCAATCCCGTCGCGCCACGCAGCCCTTCATTGCGATCAACTGCGCAGCGATTCCCGACAACATGCTCGAAGCGACGTTGTTCGGTCACGAAAAAGGTTCGTTCACCGGCGCCATCGCGGCGCAGGCGGGCAAGTTCGAACAGGCCGACGGCGGCACGCTGCTGCTCGATGAAATTTCCGAGATGCCGCTGGGCCTGCAGGCCAAGTTGCTGCGGGTGCTGCAAGAGCGCGAAGTCGAGCGCGTCGGCGCGCGCAAGCCGATCAGCCTCGACATCCGCGTGGTCGCGACCACCAACCGTGATTTGGCCGGTGAAGTGGCGGCGGGGCGCTTTCGTGAAGATCTTTTTTACCGTCTGTCGGTATTTCCCCTGGCCTGGCGTCCACTTCGCGAAAGAACTGCCGATATCCTGCCGCTGGCTGAAAGGCTGTTGGCCAAACACGTCAATAAAATGAAGCACGCAGCGGCGAAACTTTCGCCTGAGGCGTGCGCGTGCCTGACCGGATATCCGTGGCCGGGCAATGTGCGGGAACTGGACAACGCGATTCAGCGCGCGCTGATCTTGCAGCAGGGCGGGTTGATCCAGCCGCAGGATTTCTGTCTTGCCGGTGCGGTGACATTTGCGGCATTGCCGATGACGGCAGCTGCGCAACCGGTGGTTCGCGAGATCGAAATCGAGTCCGATGCGCCCGGCGCGCTGGGCGATGACCTGCGTCGGCATGAGTTTCAAATGATCATCGACACCCTGCGCGCCGAGCGTGGCCGGCGCAAAGAGGCGGCGGAAAAACTCGGAATCAGCCCACGCACGCTGCGCTACAAACTGGCGCAAATGCGTGATGCGGGGATGGATGTCGAGGCGTATCTGTTCGCCATCTGAATCACTGCGAAACGTTTGAGCGGTATTTCTGAAAGCGCCGGCCGAGAGCTGGCACCCTTGTTGCTAACACCTGTGTACCCGCCGAGTGAGTGTCAAAAAATTGCGGGCCGCCCAAGAGAGTAGACCATGAGCCAAGGTATTGAATTTAATCGGTTGATGCTGGACATGCGCGCCATGCAAATGGACGCCATGTCTGCGCCGAAATCGGCCGCTGTCCCGGAAATGTCCGGCAGCAGCTTTTCCGACATGCTCGGTCAGGCGATCAACAAAGTCAGCGATACCCAGCAGGCCTCCTCCCAGATGGCCAATGCGTTCGAAATCGGTAAAAGCGGCGTCGATCTGACGGACGTGATGATTTCCTCGCAGAAAGCCAGCGTGTCGTTTCAAGCGCTGACCCAAGTACGCAACAAGCTGGTTCAGGCGTATCAAGACATCATGCAGATGCCGGTATAAGGACGAGATTGAGTCATGGCAGAAGCAGTCGCCGATAACGTTCCGGCCAAGGCCACCCCGATTGACGGCAAACCGCCGCTTTTCGGCCTGTCCTTCCTGGAAAACCTCTCCGAGATGACCGTGCTGCGTCAGGTTGGCCTGTTGGTCGGCCTGGCTGCGAGCGTGGCGATTGGCTTTGCCGTGGTGCTGTGGTCGCAGCAGCCGGATTACCGTCCTCTGTACGGTAGCCTGGCCGGGATGGACGCCAAGCAGGTCATGGATACCCTGGCCGCCGCCGACATTCCCTACACCGTCGAACCGAACTCCGGTGCCTTGCTGGTCAAGGCCGATGACCTGTCCCGTGCGCGGCTCAAGCTCGCGGCCGCTGGTGTCACTCCCAGCGATGGCAATATCGGTTTTGAAATCCTCGACAAGGAACAGGGTCTGGGCACCAGCCAGTTCATGGAAGCGACCCGTTATCGTCGCGGCCTCGAAGGTGAACTGGCGCGCACCATCTCCAGCCTGAACAACGTCAAGGGCGCGCGCGTGCATTTGGCGATTCCGAAGAGTTCGGTGTTCGTGCGTGACGAGCGCAAGCCGAGTGCTTCGGTATTGGTCGAGCTGTACTCCGGTCGTTCGCTGGAGCCGGGCCAGGTGGTGGCGATCATCAACCTGGTCGCAACCTCGGTTCCCGAGTTGAGCAAATCGCAGATCACCGTCGTCGATCAGAAGGGCACGCTGCTCTCGGATCAGGCGGAAAACTCCGAAATGACCATGGCCGGCAAGCAGTTCGATTACAGCCGCCGCATGGAAAGCATGCTCACCCAGCGCGTACACAACATTCTGCAACCGGTACTGGGTAACGATCGCTACAAGGCTGAAGTCTCGGCCGATGTCGATTTCAGCGCCGTCGAATCGACTGCCGAGCAGTTCAACCCGGATCAACCGGCGTTGCGCAGCGAACAGTCGGTCAACGAACAGCGCACCGCCAGCAATGGCCCGCAAGGCGTGCCGGGTGCTCTGAGCAACCAGCCGCCAGCGCCAGCCTCGGCCCCGCAAACCACCGGTGGCGCAGCCGCGCCGGCGAGCATGGTGCAACCGGGTCAGCCACTGGTCGATGCCAACGGTCAGCAGATCATGGACCCGGCCACCGGCCAGCCAATGCTCGCGCCGTACCCGGCAGACAAGCGTCAACAATCCACCAAGAACTTCGAGCTCGACCGTTCCATCAGCCACACCAAACAGCAGCAGGGTCGCCTGAATCGTCTGTCGGTGTCGGTTGTTGTCGACGATCAGGTCAAGGTCAACGCAGCCAACGGCGAGACTACGCGTGCGCCGTGGACCACCGACGAATTGGCGCGCTTCACTCGTCTGGTGCAGGACGCCGTCGGTTTCGACGCCAGCCGTGGCGACAGCGTCAGCGTGATCAACATGCCGTTCTCCGCCGAACGCGGCGAAGTGATCGCCGATATTCCGTTCTATTCCCAGCCATGGTTCTGGGACATCGTCAAACAAGTGCTGGGTGTGTTGTTCATCCTCGTGCTGGTGTTCGGCGTGCTGCGTCCGGTGCTCAACAACATCACCGGCGGCGGCAAATCCAAGGAGCTGGCCGGTTTGGGCGGCGACATGGAACTGGGCGGCATGGGCGGTCTGGACGGCGAACTGTCGAATGATCGCGTAAGCCTCGGCGGCCCGACCAGCATCTTGCTGCCGAGCCCGAGCGAAGGCTATGACGCACAGTTGAACGCAATCAAGAGTCTGGTGGCAGAAGATCCGGGTCGTGTGGCCCAGGTCGTGAAAGAGTGGATTAACGCAGATGAGTGATAACCGAGCCGCCGTCGCCAAATTGTCCCGGGTCGATAAAGCCGCGATTCTGCTGCTGTCCCTGGGTTCGACCGACGCCGCCCAAGTGCTGCGCCACATGGGCCCCAAAGAGGTTCAGCGTGTCGGTGTGGCGATGGCCCAAATGGGCAACGTCCACCGCGAGCAGGTCGAGCAGGTGATGAGCGAGTTCGTCGACATCGTCGGCGACCAGACCAGCCTCGGGGTCGGCTCCGACGACTACGTGCGCAAAATGCTCACTCAGGCCTTGGGCGAAGACAAGGCCAACGGCCTGATCGACCGGATTCTGCTGGGTGGCAACACCAGCGGTCTGGACAGCCTGAAGTGGATGGAACCGCGTGCCGTGGCGGACGTGATCCGTTACGAGCACCCGCAGATTCAAGCCATCGTCGTCGCGTACCTCGACCCGGATCAGGCCGGTGAAGTGCTCGGCAACTTCGACCACAAAGTGCGTCTGGACATCATCCTGCGCGTTTCGTCGTTGAACACCGTGCAGCCTGCCGCGCTGAAAGAGTTGAACCAGATTCTCGAGAAGCAGTTCTCCGGCAACTCGAATGCCTCGCGCACCACCCTGGGTGGCATCAAGCGTGCGGCGGACATCATGAACTTCCTCGACAGCTCCATCGAAGGTCAGCTCATGGACTCGATCCGCGAAGTCGACGAAGACCTGTCCGGTCAGATCGAAGACCTCATGTTCGTGTTCAACAACCTCGCCGATGTCGACGACCGTGGCATTCAGGCGTTGCTGCGCGAAGTGTCCTCGGACGTGCTGGTGCTGGCCCTCAAGGGTTCGGACGAAGGCGTCAAAGAAAAGATCTTCAAGAACATGTCCAAACGTGCGGCCGAACTGTTGCGCGACGACCTCGAGGCCAAAGGCCCGGTGCGCGTCAGCGACGTCGAAACCGCGCAGAAGGAAATCCTCACCATCGCCCGCCGTATGGCCGAAGCCGGAGAAATCGTGCTCGGTGGCAAGGGCGGCGAGGAAATGATCTAAGCCCATGGACAAGCACGACGACGATGTGACGGATCTGATCCGTGCCCGCGATGTCCGCGGTTTCGAAACCTGGGCCATCCCCAGCTTCGATCCGCCGAAACCCGAACCTGAGCCGGAACCCGAGCCTGAACCGCCGGAAATGGAAGAAGTGCCGCTGGAAGAAGTCCAGCCACTGACCCTGGAAGAACTCGAAAGCATCCGTCAGGAGGCTTACAACGAGGGCTTTGCTACCGGCGAAAAAGAAGGTTTTCACAGCACCACTTTGAAGGTGCGCCAGGAAGCCGAAGTGGCGCTGGCGGCGAAAGTAGCCAGCCTCGAGCAACTGATGGCGAACCTGTTCGAGCCAATTGCCGAGCAAGACACGCAGATCGAAAAATCGCTGGTCGACCTCGTGCAGCACATCACCAAACAGGTGATTCAGCGCGAACTGGCCATCGACTCGACGCAGATCGAACACGTCATGCGCGACGCCCTCAAGCTGCTGCCGCTGGGCGTGGGCAACGTGCGGCTGTACGTCAATCCGCAGGATTTCGAGCAGGTCAAAGCCCTGCGCGAACGCCATGAGGAAACCTGGCGCATCGTTGAAGACGAAGCCTTGCTGCCGGGCGGTTGCCGGGTCGAAACCGAGCACAGCCGGATCGACGCGAGCATCGAAACCCGCGTCAGCCAGGTCATGGCCAAGCTGTTCGATCAGTTGCATGAACAGGCTTTGCACCCGGCCGAGCCGGACCTGAGCCTGGAATTGCCTGAAGCCGTCAAACCGGCTGCCATCGCCGAAGAGCCGCTCGCGGACCAAGCCGATGCGCCTTGAACGCACCAGTTTCGCCAAGCGCCTGGGCAGTTACGCCGAGGCCGTCGAAATAGCTGCTGCGCCGATTCTCGAAGGGCGCCTGCTACGCATGGTCGGCCTGACCCTCGAAGCCGAAGGCCTGCGCGCCGCCATGGGCACGCGCTGCATGGTGATCAACGACGACAGCTATCACCCTTCGCAGGTTGAAGCCGAAGTCATGGGCTTCTCCGGCAACAAAGTCTTCCTGATGCCGGTTGGTAGCGTCGCCGGTATCGCCCCCGGCGCCCGTGTGGTGCCAATGGTCGACACCGGTCGCTTGCCGATGGGCATGAGCATGCTCGGTCGCGTACTCGACGGCGCCGGTCGCGCGCTGGACGGCAAGGGCGGCATGAAAGCCGAAGACTGGGTGCCGATGGACGGCCCGACGATCAACCCGCTCAACCGTGATCCGATCAGCGAGCCGCTGGACGTGGGCATTCGTTCGATCAACGGTTTGTTGACGGTCGGTCGCGGTCAGCGTCTCGGTCTGTTCGCCGGTACTGGCGTGGGTAAATCGGTATTGCTGGGCATGATGACGCGCTTCACCGAGGCCGACATTATCGTCGTCGGGCTGATCGGTGAGCGCGGTCGCGAAGTCAAGGAATTCATCGAGCACATCCTCGGTGAAGAAGGCCTCAAGCGCTCCGTCGTCGTGGCGTCGCCTGCGGACGATGCGCCGCTGATGCGTCTGCGTGCGGCGATGTATTGCACGCGCATCGCCGAGTATTTCCGCGACAAGGGCAAGAACGTCCTGTTGCTGATGGATTCGCTGACCCGTTTCGCTCAGGCGCAGCGGGAAATCGCGTTGGCCATCGGCGAACCACCAGCGACCAAGGGTTACCCGCCGTCGGTGTTCGCCAAACTGCCGAAACTGGTGGAGCGCGCCGGTAATGCGGAGAAGGGCGGGGGTTCGATTACCGCGTTCTACACCGTGTTGTCCGAGGGCGACGACCAGCAGGACCCGATTGCCGATGCTGCGCGAGGCGTGCTCGACGGACATATCGTGTTGTCGCGGCGTCTGGCCGAAGAAGGTCACTATCCGGCCATCGATATCGAAGCGTCGATCAGCCGGGTCATGCCGGCGGTGGTCTCGGCCGAGCATATGCGGCGCGCGCAATACTTCAAACAACTGTGGTCGCGCTATCAACAGAGTCGCGACCTGATCAGCGTGGGCGCCTATGTCGCTGGCGGTGATCGCGAGACCGATCTGGCGATTTCCCTGCAACCGCAGTTGGTGCGCTACCTGCGCCAAGGCCTGAACGATAAGATCAGCCTGGGCGAGAGCGAGGCTTACCTCGAAACGATTTTCGCGCCTGCGGCCGGCGGGTAACCGGTCATGGCCCTGAGCCGCGCTGCACGTCTGGCACCGGTGGTGGACATGGCTGAAAAGGCCGAGAAAACCGCCGTGCTGCGCCTCGGTCATTTCCAGGGCCAGGTCAAGGTTGCCGAAAGCAAACTCGCCGACCTCAACGCCTTTCGTCTGGATTACTCGGAACAGTGGATCGTACGCGGCAGCACTGGCGTGTCCGGCCAATGGCTGCTGGGTTTTCAGGGCTTTCTCGCGCAACTCGACACTGCCGTCGATCAGCAGCGGCAAAGCCTGCAATGGCATCAAAACAACCTCGACAAGGCGCGTGATGCCTGGCAACAGGCGTTCGCCCGCGTCGAAGGCTTGCGCAAACTGGTCCAGCGCTACCGCGACGAAGCGCAGCGCGCCGAAGACAAGCGCGAGCAGAAGCTGCTCGACGAATTATCCCAGCGCCTGCCACGGCGTGATGTTTTTTGATCTTGCTTGCTCCTTGCCCCAACCCATACCAGGTGCTAAACCTTGTACAGGTTTGTTCATGACAAGGAAGCCAGACAATGTCAGTCGTTACAGAAGTATCTGCGGATGGGCAAAAACTGACGATTTCGGTCAAGGGTCGATTCGATTTCGGTCGCCATCAGGAATTTCGCGAGTCCTACGAGCGACTCAATAAAAAACCTGAATCTATCGTCGTCGACCTGAAAGAGGCCACCTACCTCGACAGCTCGGCGCTGGGCATGCTGCTGTTGCTGCGTGACCATGCTGGCGGCGACGACTCGGATGTGCAGGTGATCAACAGCAACTCCGACGTGCGCAAGATTCTCGCCATCTCCAATTTCGACAAACTCTTCGACATCAGTTGACAACCATGCAGGCGCAAGAGCCGCTGACGATCCTGATTGCCGAGGACAGTGCTGCCGACCGCTTGCTGTTGTCGACCATCGTCCGTCGTCAGGGGCATTCGGTGCTGACAGCGGCCAATGGCGCCGAAGCGGTCGAACTGTTCCGCAGTCAGCAACCGCAGCTGGTGTTGATGGACGCGATGATGCCGGTGATGGATGGCTTCGAAGCGGCGCGCCAGATCAAGGCGCTGGCCGGCGAAACCCTGGTGCCGATCATCTTCCTCACCTCGCTGACCGAAAGCGAAGCGTTGGCCCGGTGTCTGGATGCCGGTGGTGACGACTTTTTGGCGAAGCCCTATAACCAGGTGATCCTGTCCGCCAAAATCAAGGCGATGGATCGCTTGCGTCGCTTGCAGGCGACGGTGCTGCAACAGCGCGACCTGATCGCCAGGCACCATGACTATTTGCTCAATGAGCAACGTGTCGCTAAAGCGGTATTCGACAAAGTCGCGCACTCCGGTTGCCTGAGCGCGCCGAACATCCGCTACCTGCAATCGCCCTATGCGCTGTTCAACGGCGATCTGCTGCTGGCGGCCTACACCCCGGCGGGTGATATGCACGTGCTGCTCGGCGATTTCACTGGCCACGGTCTGCCGGCGGCGGTCGGTGCCATGCCGCTGGCGGAGGTGTTCTACGGCATGACCGCCAAGGGCTACGGCCTGGCGGAAACCCTGCGCGAGATGAACGCCAAGCTCAAGCGCATTTTGCCGGTCGATATGTTCTGTTGTGCGACGCTGCTGTGTCTGAGTGTTCAACGGCGATCGGTCGAGGTGTGGAACGGTGGCATGCCCGACGGCTACTTGCATCGTATCGCCACGGGAGAGCGCACACCGCTGGCGGCGCGGCACTTGCCGCTTGGCGTACTGAGCCCGCAGATGTTTGACGATCGCACCGAAGTGCACTCGATGGCGGCGGGGGATCGGGTGTTTTTGTTGTCCGACGGGGTTATCGACACCTGTGACGCCAATGACCAGTTGTTTGGTGTCGAGCGTTTACAGCGAGTGTTTGCCGCCAATCGCCAGCCTGAGCGCCTGTTCGAAGAGATCGAGCAGGCATTGCAGGATTTTCGTGGCGAGGCGCGTGACGATGTGAGCATGGTCGAAGTCAGCCTGCTTGACGCGGTGCGGCTCAACCCGTCGGCGCCGGTGTACTCCGACAGCGGCCAGTCGTGTCCGCTGGACTGGTCGGTGAGTTTCGAGTTCCGTGGCGCCACGCTCAAGCGTTTCAACCCGTTGCCGTTCTTGCTGCAACTGATGATGGAAGTCCATGGCCTGCGCGCTCAGAGCGGAGCGCTGTACAGCGTGCTCGCCGAACTCTATTCGAATGCGCTGGAGCATGGCGTGCTCGGTCTGGAATCCAGCCTCAAGCGCGATGCCTCGGGATTCGCCCGCTACTATGAACAACGCAATGCGCGCCTTGAGGCTTTGCAGGATGGTTACGTGCGCGTGCATTTGCAGATCACGCCGCAGGGTGCGGGCGGTTGCCTGGTGGTGCGGGTCGAGGACAGCGGCA
The DNA here is from genome assembly GCF_049897765.1 of Pseudomonas sp. TWP3-2. Classification (NCBI taxonomy): domain Bacteria; kingdom Pseudomonadati; phylum Pseudomonadota; class Gammaproteobacteria; order Pseudomonadales; family Pseudomonadaceae; genus Pseudomonas; species Pseudomonas sp. TWP3-2. The sequence goes on from NZ_JAFCWW010000009.1 coordinate 142,510, forward strand.
AGGGTTTTGATGTGGCGCGCGTGATGGAGCGGCCGCTGGATGGTGTCCGTCTGTCGGGCCGTGGGGTCAGCCTTGTGCGGCAACTGGCCGCAAATGCTGGCTGGTCCGACGATGGTCGCAGTGCCCGCGTGGAGTTTTTCTGGGAAGCTCTGGCATAATCCGCGCATTCTTGATCAAGGAGTGAGCAAGTGGCTGATAAACATGTGGATCGCGACGTGCTCAACACTTTGCGCGAGGTCATGGAGGAGGCTTATCCGGAATTGCTGGATACCTTCCTCGTCGATTCCGACAATCGCCTGCGCGAATTGCAGCAGACGGCCGACGCCGAGGTGTTGTCTTCCGTCGCCCATAGCTTCAAGGGCAGCAGCAGCAATATGGGCGCAACCCGCCTCGCCGAGCTGTGCCAGGAGCTGGAGCAGCACGCGAGAAACAAAAGTCCCTCCGAAATCCTCAAGCTGGTGGCCGACATCCATAGCGAGTTCGGCGAAGTGCGCCCGGTTTATGAGGCTGAACGCCTGCGTTCCCACGCCCATTGAGTCAACCGCCCGGCGCTTTTATACAGCGCCCGGCGAAACTGGCCCGACGCTTGCAGCCATCTCTGGTACCTGTACCTACGATCCCAGTGCAGCGGAGACCGTGTCATGCCTGCAAGTCCCAACATTTTTCTTCAGACCGCCGCCCAGGCCAAGGCGCAAGCCGCCTCTGCCAAACCATCGGCAGTGGCCGCAGAGCCCGGGGACAAGGCTTCCGGCTTCGCTAAGGTGTTCGCCGACCAAGGTCAGAACAAGCCTTCAGTGTCTGCCGACAGTACGCAGAAAACCGCGCGTGACAAGGTTTCTGACGACAGCGGTAAAAAGGATGTCAGCAAGGAACAGTCTGCCGCCTCTGAGCCAGCCGTTGCCGATAGCGGCAATGCCTTGCCCGCCGACAAACCGGCAGCGGTGACTGAAGATAAAACCGCCAGCGACGACTCGACTGATACTGCGCAAACGCCAGTTGCCGACACGGCTCCGGTTGATCCGACGCTGGATCCCGCGCTGATAGCCACCGTGCAGCCGCAGGTCACGCCGCCAGTTGTGTCGGCTCCGGTAGTCGACGCCTCGGCCAAGCCTGAGGTTGAAACACCACTGGTCGCGGTATTGCCGGGGATCGTCAAAGACCCAGCCGCCACTGGCGACAGCGCATTCGATCCCGAGGCTGACCCGCTTGATGCGTTGCCAGCCGTGCGCATGGCGATGGAGCAGAGTGGGCACATCTCCGCTTCCAGCCAGGCGCAGCCCAAAGCTGCCGCCAATCAGGCACAAGCCGACGGTGAATTGACCGCCGCGCAGACCTTTGCCACCGGCATGGCCAGCATGCTCAATGTGCAGGCGGACAAGGACAGCACCAGTCAGGGCGGTGAAAAGGCCTTCAGCGGCTTGCTCGACGATGGCCTGAAGGATCTGAAGTCCGCCACCAGCGACACCCGGGTCGATGACTTCGCCAACCGTCTGGCGGCGCTGACTCAGGCGGCTACGCCGAAAACCGCGAATGCCGTGCCGGTGAATCAGCCGATCGCCATGCATCAGAGTGGCTGGACCGAAGAAGTGGTCAATCGCGTCATGTACCTGTCGAGCGTCAATCTGAAGGCGGCCGATATCCAGTTGCAGCCAGCCGAGCTCGGACGTCTGGATATCCGCGTGAACATGGTTCCGGATCAGCAGACGCAAATCACCTTCATGAGCGCCCATCCGAGCGTGCGTGAAGCCCTCGATGGCCAGATGCATCGGCTACGCGACATGTTTGTCCAACAGGGCATGGGCCAGGTTGACGTCAACGTTGCCGATCAGGGGCGTGGCTGGCAGGGCCAGGAACAGGCGCAGCAGGGGCAGGGTGGTCGCACCAGCGCTTCCGGCGGTCGTCTGGATTCGGCCGATGAAGAATTGGCGGCGGCCAGCGTGGCTGAAGCTGCTGCGCAGACCACCAGCGTCATTGGTTCCAGCGCCGTCGATTATTACGCCTGATTCAAAACAGCCATAAAAACCTGTGGGAGCTGCGGTGCGACGACTCGACTTGCCAGCGATGGCGGCGGCACATTCAACATCAATGTGTCAGACCCATCGCTATCGCTGGCAAGTCGAGTCGTCGCACCGCAGCTCCCACAGGTCTCGCATCGTTCCGCCGATCCCTCTCCTCCTATCCTCGAACACTTCTGGCATAACACTTGCTCTTGCCTAGCCGTGCGACTGTGAAAACCCGATTAGTGACGGATTATTGGCATGGCGAAGAGCGAAGCAGCACCAGCGGTAAAAGACCCGGCAACCAAAGGCAAACTCAAGATGATCATCGTGATCGTGCTGGGGTTGCTGCTGGCGATCGGCGCGTCCGTGGGGGCGACCTGGTTCTTCATGCACAGCGCTCAGAGTAAACCGGCCGAAGCAGCCGAGGCAGGCCCGGTAGGCAAGCAGCCAGCGATTTTCGAGCCGATGGCTCCGGCCTTCGTGGCCAACTACACGCAGAACGGGCGTCAGCGTTACATGCAGGTGAGCATCACCATGCTCGGGCGCAATCAGGCTGATCTGGAAGCGCTCAAAGTGCACATGCCGGTGATCCGCAACAACCTGGTCATGCTCTTCTCCGGTCAGGATTTCGCCACATTGGCGACGCCGGTCGGTCAGGAGATGTTGCGCCAGAAGGCTACAGCGAGCGTGCAGGAAGTGGCGCAGAAAGAGCTGGGCAAAGTGGTGATCGAACAGTTGCTTTTCACTAATTTCGTACTGCAGTAGGAACACGACATGGCCGTGCAGGATCTGCTGTCCCAGGATGAAATCGATGCGTTGCTGCATGGCGTCGACGATGGTCTGGTACAGACCGATAACGCTGCCGAACCCGGCAGTGTCAAAAGCTACGACCTGACCAGCCAGGATCGCATCGTCCGCGGACGCATGCCGACTCTGGAAATGATCAACGAGCGTTTCGCCCGTTACACCCGCATCAGCATGTTCAACATGCTGCGCCGCTCGGCGGACGTTGCTGTCGGTGGCGTGCAGGTGATGAAGTTCGGCGAATACGTGCACTCGCTGTACGTGCCGACCAGCCTCAACCTGGTCAAGATCAAACCGTTGCGCGGCACCGCGCTGTTCATTCTGGACGCCAAACTGGTGTTCAAACTGGTGGACAACTTTTTTGGCGGCGACGGCCGTCACGCGAAGATCGAAGGGCGTGAATTCACCCCGACCGAACTGCGTGTAGTGCGCATGGTGCTGGAGCAGGCGTTCGTCGATTTGAAAGAAGCCTGGCAGGCGATCATGGAAGTCAACTTCGAGTACATCAACTCGGAAGTGAACCCGGCCATGGCCAACATCGTCGGCCCGAGCGAAGCAATTGTGGTTTCGACCTTCCACATCGAACTCGATGGCGGTGGCGGCGATCTGCACGTGACCATGCCGTACTCGATGATCGAGCCGGTACGCGAAATGCTCGACGCCGGTTTCCAGTCCGATCTCGACGATCAGGACGAGCGCTGGGTCAACGCCCTGCGCCAGGACGTGCTCGACGTCGATGTACCGATTGGTGCCACCGTTGCTCGTCGTCAGCTCAAGCTGCGCGACATCCTGCACATGCAGCCGGGGGATGTGATCCCGGTCGAGATGCCGGAAGAAATGATCATGCGCGCCAACGGCGTGCCGGCCTTCAAGGTCAAGATGGGCTCGCACAAAGGCAACCTCGCGTTGCAAGTGATCGAGCCGATCGAGCGTCGCTGAAGCGGCGCAACACCCCCTACGCATTTAACTGAATTGTTGCCCGCCGAGGACACACGATGAACGACGATATGAACGCCCAGGACGACCAGGCTCTGGCTGATGAATGGGCTGCTGCCCTGGAAGAAACCGGCGACGGCCAATCCGAAATCGACGCACTGCTGGCCGCCGACGCATCCAGCGGTTCGCGTATGCCAATGGAAGAGTTCGGCAGCGTGCCGAAGAACAACGATCCGGTGACCCTTGATGGCCCGAACCTGGATGTGATTCTCGACATTCCGGTATCGATCTCGATGGAAGTCGGCAGCACCGACATCAACATCCGCAACCTGCTGCAACTCAACCAGGGTTCGGTGATCGAGCTCGATCGTCTGGCCGGTGAGCCGCTCGATGTGCTGGTCAACGGCACGCTGATCGCGCACGGCGAAGTGGTTGTGGTCAACGAGAAGTTCGGCATCCGCCTGACTGACGTGATCAGCCCAAGCGAACGCATCAAGAAGCTGCGCTGAGTGAAAAAGCTTCTCGGTTGTGTGCTCGGCGCAGTGCTGGCGTTGCCGTTCAGTGTGCTGGCGGCCGACCCGGCTGCCAGCGCCACGGCTGCGGCTGCCGCCGTTCCCGCCGTCAGCGGTAGCGTCGCCGGGCAACTGACTCAACTGGTGTTGGGGCTGTTGCTGGTCGTGGGGTTGATCTTCTTCCTCGCCTGGCTGATGCGCCGCGTGCAGCAGGCCGGGCCTGCGGGCAAAGGCCAGGTGATCGATCTGATCGCCTCGCGTGCACTCGGTCCGCGTGACCGTTTGCTGCTGGTGCAGGTCGGCAACGAGCAGATTCTGCTCGGTCTGAGTCCGGGCACCATCACCGCGCTGCATGTGCTCAAGGAGCCGGTCGTGGTACCGAGCACCCCTGAAAAAGCGACCCCGGAATTTGCCCAGCATCTGTTGAAGATTCTCGGCAAGGATCAAAAGGATACGAAGTAATGGGTGCGTTGCGCATCGTCTTGACCCTGGCCCTGATGCTGGCCGCGCCGCTGGCACTGGCCGCCGATCCGTTGCAGATTCCGGCGATCACGCTGGGCACCAACGCCAGCGGCGCGCAGGAATATTCGGTCAGCTTGCAGATCCTGCTGATCATGACCGCCCTGAGCTTCATTCCGGCGGCCGTGATCCTGATGACCAGTTTCACGCGGATCATCATCGTGTTCTCGATTCTGCGTCAGGCCCTCGGCCTGCAACAGACGCCGTCGAACCAGATCCTCACGGGCATGGCGCTGTTCCTGACGATGTTCATCATGGCGCCGGTGTTCGACCGGGTGAACAACGATGCGCTGCAACCGTATCTGGCGGAAAAACTCACCGCGCAGCAAGCGGTGGAAAAAGCTCAGGTGCCGATCAAGGACTTCATGCTCGCGCAGACCCGCTCCAGCGATCTGGAGCTGTTCATGCGCCTGTCCAAGCGTACCGACATCGCCACTCCGGACGCGGCGCCGCTGACCATTCTGGTGCCAGCCTTCGTCACCTCCGAACTTAAAACCGCGTTTCAGATCGGCTTCATGATCTTCATCCCGTTCCTGATCATCGACCTGGTGGTCGCGAGCGTGCTGATGGCGATGGGTATGATGATGCTCTCGCCGCTGATCATTTCCCTGCCGTTCAAAATCATGCTGTTCGTGCTGGTGGATGGCTGGGCGCTGATCATCGGCACCCTGGCCAGCAGTTTCGGAGGTGTTTCGCCATGACGCCAGAAGTCGCCGTCGATATCTTTCGTGAAGCCTTGTGGCTGACCACCATGATGGTGGCGATTCTGGTAGTGCCGAGCTTGCTGGTGGGTCTGTTGGTGTCGATGTTTCAGGCGGCCACGCAGATCAACGAACAGACCCTGAGCTTCCTGCCGCGTCTGCTGGTGATGCTGGTGAGCCTGATCGTCGCCGGCCCATGGATGGTGCAGACCTTCATGGAGTACATCATCCAGTTGTACAAAAACATTCCGCTGGTGATCGGCTAAGCCATGCAGTCGCTGTTGCAGTTGACCGACACTCAGATCAGTACCTGGGTGGCGAGTTTCATGTTGCCGCTGTTTCGCATCGGCTCGCTGCTGATGGTCATGCCGGTCTTCGGCACTACCCTCGTACCGAAACGCGTGCGTCTGTATCTGGCGCTGGCGATCACTGTGGTGATCACGCCGGGTTTGCCGCCGATGCCTGCGGTGAGTCCGCTGGATCTGAGCGGGTTGCTGCTGATTGCCGAGCAGATTCTGATCGGCGCATTGCTTGGCTTTTCTCTCCAGCTGTTTTTCCAGGCGTTCGCCATCGCCGGGCAGATCGTTGCGGTGCAGATGGGTATGGGCTTCGCGTCGATGATCGACCCTACCAACGGCGTATCGGTGGCAGTGATCGGGCAGTTCTTCACCATGCTGGTGACCCTGCTGTTTCTGTCGATGAACGGCCATCTGGTGGTGTTCGAGGTCATCACCGAGAGCTTCACCACCCTGCCGGTCGGCAGTGGCCTGACGGTCACGCATTATTGGGACGTGGCCACTAAACTCGGCTGGGTGCTTGGCGCTTCACTGTTGCTGGTTTTGCCTGCGGTGACTGCACTGCTGGTGATCAACATCGCGTTTGGCGTGATGACTCGCGCCGCGCCGCAACTGAATATTTTCTCCATCGGTTTCCCGCTGACCCTGGTGCTCGGGCTGTTCATTGTCTGGGTGGGGCTGGCGGATATTCTCAATCAGTACCAACCGCTGGCCACCGAGGCTTTGCAGTGGTTACGCGAACTGGCACGGGCGCGCTGAGTCATGGCTGAGAGCGAAAGCGGTCAAGACAAAACAGAAGACCCCACGGAGAAACGCAAAAAGGATTCCCGTGAGAAGGGCGAGATCGCCCGTTCCAAAGAGCTCAATACTCTGGCGATCATGGTCACCGGTACCTGCGCGCTGCTGATTTTCGGCGGCATGCTCGCGCAAGAGTTGATGGACCTGATGCGGATCAACTTCACGCTGACGCGCGAAGAGATCATGGATCAGACCTACATGGGCAAGTTCCTGATGCACTCCGGACTGATCGCGCTGGTGGCGATTCAACCGATCATGATCGCCCTGGTGCTGGCAGCGATCATCGGCCCGATTGCCCTCGGCGGCTGGTTGTTCGCGGCGGGTTCCCTGGCCCCGAAATTCAGCCGGATGAACCCCGGTGCCGGCATCAAGCGCATGTTCTCGATGAAGTCGGTAATCGAGCTGCTCAAGGCCCTGGCCAAGTTTCTGATTATTCTCGCGGTGGCGCTGGTGGTGTTGTCGAACGATGTCGACGACCTGCTGCGTATCGCCCATGAGCCGCTGGACCGGGCGATCATCCACAGCTTGCAACTGGTTGGCTGGAGTTCGTTGTGGATGGCTTGCGGCTTGGCGATCATTGCCGCGGTGGATGTCCCGGTGCAGATCTGGGAGAGCATCAAAAAGCTCAAGATGACCAAGCAGGAAGTGCGCGACGAGCACAAGGATCAGGACGGCAAGCCCGAGGTCAAGCAACGCATTCGTCAGCTGCAACGCGAGATGTCGCAGCGACGCATGATGGCGGCGATTCCGGATGCCGACGTGGTCATCACCAACCCGACCCACTACGCCGTCGCGCTCAAGTACGACTCGGAGAAGGGCGGGGCGCCGCTGCTGCTGGCCAAGGGCAGTGATTTCCTCGCGTTGAAAATCCGCGAAATCGCCGTGGCCAACAACGTCATGCTCCTCGAATCGCCGGCCCTCGCACGTTCGATCTACTACTCCACCGAACTCGACGAAGAAATCCCTGGTGGGCTGTATTTGGCGGTCGCTCAGGTACTGGCCTACGTCTACCAGATTCGCCAGCACCGCGCAGGCAAGGGCAAACGCCCGGATCCGCTCAAGGACGACCTGCCGATCCCGCCGGATTTACGCCGCGATTCCTGACTCTACTCTGGTGAAACAAAAAACCGCCGTCCCGATTGAACGGGGCGGCGGTTTTTTTATGCCTGCAGATATGTGTTGGCTTTGAAACCGCCATCGCGGGCAAGCGCGCTCCCACAGGTTTCACGTCGTTTGGGAAATATGTGCACACCACGAATCACTGTGGGAGCGGGCTTGCCCGCGATGACGTCAGCAGCCACAACACTTCATTCAAGGCTTGTCACAGGGGCCTACTACTGCGGCAACTCCAGGTTAGCCAGCACCCGATTCACTGCCAGCTCCCCGAGCATGATCAGTTGCGTGACACCCAACAGCGTCCTGCGCTGCGACGCTGGCAAGAGGTAGGCGAAGTCGTTGGCGATGGTTCTGGCCGAGGCGAGTGTTTCGCAGGCATCCACCAGCAGCTCCTCGTTTTTGCAGTCGGCGGTAACGGCGTACATCCCGCGGGCCTTGCGTGGAGGTGGAGGGGAGCCGGGCGGGCAGAGGTAATGATCGAGGGCGCGGTCGGCGGCTTCGTTGAGTTTTCTTGATTCGAGGGATTCGTAGGGCGAGGTGGGGTCGATTTCGGGTGGGTTTGGTGTTGGTTTGATCATGGTGAAGCTCCTTTGAGGTGGAGCCGCCAAATCCTGTCGCTAAACAGGAAGGGTGGCGGCTGTACGCAGGTTAGCGAACCGGTCAAAGGTACCCGGTAGACCACAAGGGTCTCCCGCATACAGCCACCATAACGAAATTGCGGATATACAGATCCGCAACGAAGCCTGGAACGCTGATGCACCTTTAACCTGAGTCGAGTCGCTAAACCCGATCGCTGATTCGTCAGCGACCGACCCACAATAGAACCCGACCCCAAAGCGCACAAGCCGGCCGATTCTGGCGTACGTGTAGGCAAAGGCGCAAGGACGCGTGGCTTTGCGGACACGGCTTTAAACACTATTCAACGGTTTCGTCGAATTGGGCTTAAACAAAAAAAATCGCGCTCCCGGTTGAAGAGGGTGGGGGGGGCACAGGGCGGACGCCGGTAAATAAATTAGGCCCCTTTTCCCAGCACGCGTGTCGCTTGTTATACGTCAAACTCAGCCAGGTAGAAGGCACCAGCCATGCGCCTGGGAGTTATTGCCCGTAAAACAGGAGATGGTCCATGCGTTCGGATTATTGGTAACAACCGAAAGGTACTGTCCGGCACCACACCCATCATTACGGCAGAGCCAGCCGCCTGCGCTGGATACAAGTGGCTTGTATTTGACTTTCAGCACATCGATAGCTGCATTTGAAACGGGCGATCCACCGATTGAGTTCATCCAGTTAATGGCCGCGCTGATGCTGTAGGTATGTGTAGGCGTCATGACAAGGCGCGCAACATTTCGCACTGTGACGGGGAACGAAATTTCACGCTGGGTGCTGTTTTCTCGCACCGTAATAGTCGCACTGGCGTTTTTGATGCCACTAACCAGTCCGTTGCTATCGACTTTCGCTACATCTGCAGCACTTGAGAAATAGGAATAGCAGCCATCTCCAGAGGTTGGTACCCGTGTTTGCGTCGTTCCGGGGGCAGGGGTTCCGGTCAGGGCGAGAAAGTCCGCATTGATGTTCAGGCCATTAAGCTCCATTAGGGTCGTGTCTATGGTGAATGGATGCAAGGCCTTCACGGTATAACTCCGGCGGGGAAAGGAAACTGCTTTGACTTTATCGAGAGACTCGTCAAGGTTGACGGCCCACTCGATGATCAATTCAGTCTCATTCTTGAGTCCCTTCAGCCATTCAACCGGCGCTTCCTGTGACAACCCGTCCGCCGATCCATTGGGTTCTCCCGACCGAACATCCTTACTGATCGGAATCCCACTCTTGTCAAAGCCTTTACAGGTTATCCAAATGAGTTGTCCTGCCTTCTGCAGTGGCCACCTATTCGCGAGAATCTGCGCTCCTGCGTCTAGCTTGTGAACGTCCAGTGCCTCGCCTGTATCTCCCGCAATGTTCAGTGGCGGGAATCGTGGATCATCCCCGGCAATCGGGTTGATTTTTAACACCAAGTCCTTCGATTCGCCGACCGGTTTGCCTTGTCTAATCAATTCCCAGCGCAGCGTGGTGCTAGCTCCGCGCCGTGACACTAAAAACGCTGGATTGAGTTTGAAGTTAGCGCGCTTATTTTGGTTGAACGCAATTGGTAGAAAGGGTTTCGCATGAGGAGGCGGATCAACTTCTAGCAGTCGAGCCTGGTCATTAGGTAGTGCCGAAAGGTGCTCGATGCGCACAGTGACACCCTCTTCGTAAGCCAATACGTCGATCGGACTGGTCGCCGGTGCCACCAGTGTCGGTGGCTGCAGATTAACCGGAGCACTCCCCGTCACCGTTGCGGTCGCCGGTTTGGAATTGCCCACCAGGTCGCCGTTCGGCTTGTTCAGTTGGTAAGTCACGATGACGTTGCTAGCCGCAAAAATCTGGTTGTTGGGCACTTCAAGGATGCAGGGTTTTTTCTGCCCGAACGGGTCCGCTTCGACTTTGCCGCTGACAGTCACCACCGCATCAGCGGGTTGCCCCGTATTTTTCGCCGTGTAAGTCGCGATGACTTCGTAGCCAACGACAAAGCGCGAATCTGTCGTCGGTATAACCAGCAGCAATGGCCCGCCCGCGAGTTTCTCCAGATCGATTTCCCCGGCGTTGTCGCCGGGATAATCCGCGATCTGCTCCAGCAGGATCGGCATCGGCAGGCGCTTGCCATCCAGGTCTTCCTCCGCTGTTTGCACTGGCGACCACGGTTCTTCGGGGTCCGGGCCGTTGCCAAGCTGATCTGTGACGCTGCCGGAGAAATGCAGTTTGTTATCCAGTCGTTTCGCGCTGTCGAGAAAAGCGCGAGTGACGGTGAAACAAATGGTGATTGGGTGTTCGGAGCCGGGATTCGGCGGTTGCGGCGCCTGATTCGGATTCACCATGGGCTCCGGCTTCAGTAGCTCGCCGTTGCACTTCAGGCTGATCAGGTCATAAGCCCTGCAATAGGGATAGGCTATGCACACCTGGGCGCTGACGAAATCCGCGTTTACGCCGTTTTTGATCTCGTCGGGCAGCAGGAGGTCGAGTTCAGAGTGGCCACCCGGCTCGGTCATGCGATCCTTCAGGCCGGGGCGGAAGAAGTTGTAAAGCACGGTGAGTATCAGGGAAGTGCCAATATTGTTACTGCCACGCCTGATGGTATAGAACAGCTCGTTGACTCTATCCGAATGCAGCCGACGTTTGGGGATGCGCAAGATGGTTTTGGCGTTTGGATCTTTGATGGTTTCGCTGTCCAGTACCGCTGGATCGCCTTCAAGCCGAAGCTCCATGACATCCCCGGGATCCATGTCGCCAGCTTTCGGCGGATCGACGATGACAACGGCGCCCTCGCCGTCGGCGACCAACTCATAGGCCGCCTTCGACAAGCCAACCATTGCTCCTACAACGGATTCAGTCTGGCCGTTGATCATTGGCCGGCTGAGCACAAGAACGGTGTTCCCCGGCGGATTTGAGGTAGTCATAGACGAAGCTCCTGAGCATACGGAAAGGCAGGAGCTATCAAAGCGCGTTGTGGGGAATTGCACACCTGACAGATCTGACAGGTAGCGACGAGTGGTCATTGGCGCAGAGTGCACTGGCCAGTGTAGGAGCTGCCGGAGGCTGCGATCTTTTGATTTTGTTTTTGAAAGATACACATCAAAAGATCGCAGCCTTCGGCAGCTCCTTGGGATTGCATTTGGTCCCCGATCTTCAGACCTGTGGTCAGCAGGCTAAGTCGGCAACTCCAGGTTAGCCAGCACCCGATTCACTGCCAGCTCCCCGAGCATGATCAGTTGCGTGACACCCAAGAGCGTCCTGCGCTGCGACGCCGGCAAGAGGTAGGCGAAGTCATTGGCGATGGTTCTGGCCGAGGCGAGTGTTTCGCAGGCATCCACCAGCAGCTCCTCGTTTTTGCAGTCGGCGGTAACGGCGTACATCCCGCGGGTCTTGCGTGGAGGTGGAGGGGAGCCGGGCGGGCAGAGGTAATGATCGAGGGCGCGGTCGGCGGCTTCGTTGAGCTTTTTTGACGCTAGGGATTCGTAGGGCAAGATGGGGTCGATTTCGGGTGGGTTGGGTGTTGGTTTGATCATGGTGAAGCTCCTGAGGTTATGGAGCCACCCTTTCCCTGTCGCTAAACAAGTGAAGGTGGCAGCTGTACGCAGGTTAGCGAACCGGTCACAGGCACCCCGGTAGACCCAAAGGTCTCCCGCATACAGCCGCCATAACGTAATTGCGGGCGAATAGTCCCACAACGAAGCCACGAACGCTGGTGCACTGAGATGGTCCGAGTCGCTAAACCCGATCGCTGATTCGTCAGCGACCGACCCACAATAGAACCCGACCCCAAAGCGCACAAGCCGGCCGATTCTGGCGTACGTGTAGGCAAAGGCGCAAGGACGCGTGGCCTTGCGGACATGGCTTTAAACACTATTCAACGGTGACGTCGAATCGAGCTTAAACAAAAAAACGCGCTCCCGATTGAGGAGGGCGCAGGGGGAGCCTGGTAAATAAATACGTCCGCTATCCCACGTCGGGTACCGTTCGTCTGATCAGCCTCTAAACCTGCAGGTTCTGACAGTAGACGCTTTGCGTCCCTCGGCGTTTGCTGAGCGTTGGGAATGACCCCGGCGTTGGAGGTATGGATTATGAGTGTGTTCGAGTACAAACAACTCAAAGGCATGAGGCTGCAATTTGTGTCGGGCGAATTGAAGGATTATCCAGACGAACCGGCCATTGGTTACGAGATGACGTTTCACGCATTTGTGGATTTTACTTACCTCAGGGAAGCGGCCAATGACTTGATCCCGGGATATTTCGACTCCGGAGTCAACAGCATCAGGGTTCCTATGACCGGGCTAGGGGTGTATGGGACATACGCCGATGTCACAGGATCAATCGATTCTGCTGCAGCGTTGTTCAACCTGATTACCAATCCCCTGCATTACAACGCAGGCTGGTTCGACTCATGGCCGTTTGAATTGCATGTCTCCAAACCTCAGTTCGGCCTGCTGCAAAATCCATTGGTCATCACTGCGCGCCGTAGATACAAATTCCCTCTGCTGGATGGCCAGTCCAAATCACCTCCAATCACAATCAAAGATCTCCCGACGATACTATTCGAATGGGCCCTCACTCTTTTAGAGGCTCATGATGACTCAGCGAAAAATGCGCCTTTCGAGCGCGGGACTTTGGGTTATATGGGGGAAGATCTGGTTCCAGTCGGCGATACGCGGATGCGTGAAGGCACCTTGTACATAAACCCCGTAGGCCTGCAATTTGGGGATATCACTCCACAACAGATCCTCGCGGCCGCGAAACCGTAAGCGCCTGCCAGGAAACTGTTCAAATCGTTCTATTCCTCGTTCCGGCAAAAGTTGGAAGGCTTCTTGCAGTAGCCGCCGTACGTCCGCTCTGGGCGTCAAAAGTTTGCTTTTAAGGAACGGGGAAAACCGGTGGATCGCTCTCAGTTAATCAACACTGCACGCACTAACGTTGCCGACCTCAGTCGAGGCAATCTGGGTGTGCCGTTGTTGCTGCTGGTCATGTTGGCAATGATGATGTTGCCGATACCGCCGTTCCTGCTCGACGTGTTTTTCACCTTCAACATTGCCTTGTCGATCGTCGTGTTGCTGGTCTGCGTCTACGCGCTGCGACCACTGGATTTTGCGGTGTTCCCGACCATCCTGCTGGTGGCGACGCTGATGCGGCTGGCGCTCAACGTGGCGTCGACGCGGGTCGTGATGCTCCACGGTCAGGACGGTCACGCCGCCGCCGGTAAGGTGATCCAGGCCTTTGGTGAGGTGGTGATCGGCGGTAACTACGTGGTCGGTATCGTGGTTTTCGCGATCTTGATGATCATCAACTTCGTCGTGGTGACCAAGGGTGCCGGGCGGATTTCCGAGGTGAGCGCGCGCTTCACCCTCGATGCGATGCCCGGCAAACAAATGGCGATCGACGCCGACCTCAACGCCGGTCTGATCGACCAGAACCAGGCCAAGGCGCGGCGTACTGAAGTCGCACAAGAGGCAGAGTTTTACGGTTCGATGGACGGTGCCAGCAAGTTCGTGCGCGGTGACGCCATCGCCGGTCTGCTGATTCTGTTCATCAACCTGATCGGCGGCATGGCCGTCGGTATCTTCCAGCACGACATGACCTTCGGTGATGCCGGTCGGGTTTACGCCTTGCTGACCATCGGTGACGGTTTGGTGGCGCAATTGCCATCACTGCTGTTGTCCACTGCCGCCGCGATCATGGTGACCCGTGCTTCCGGTTCGGAAGACATGGGCAAGCAGATCAATCGCCAGATGTTCGCCTCACCCAAAGCGCTGGCGGTGGCGGCCGGTCTGATGGCGGTCATGGGTCTGGTGCCGGGCATGCCGCACTTCTCGTTTCTCAGCATGGCCGCGCTGGCCGCTGGCGGCGCCTACCTGTTCTGGAAGAAGCAGAACGTGGCCAAAGTCGTCGCGCTGCAAGAGGTCAAGCGTCAGCAGGAACTGCTGCCATCGCCGGCCCGCGCCATGGAAACCAAAGAACTCGGCTGGGATGACGTGACCCCGATCGACATGATCGGCCTCGAAGTTGGCTATCGTTTGATCCCGTTGGTGGATCGCAATCAGGGCGGTCAGTTGCTGGCGCGGATCAAGGGCGTGCGCAAGAAGCTCTCGCAGGATCTGGGCTTCCTGATGCCGACTGTGCATATCCGTGACAACCTCGATCTGGCGCCGAGTGCCTATCGCCTCACCTTGATGGGCGTGATCCTCGCCGAAGCCGAGATCTACCCGGATCGCGAACTGGCGATCAACCCCGGTCAGGTCTACGGCAGCCTCAACGGCATAACCGCCAAAGATCCGGCTTTCGGCCTGGAGGCGGTGTGGATTGAAATCAGCCAGCGCGCACAGGCGCAATCGCTTGGCTACACCGTGGTGGACGCCAGTACGGTAGTGGCAACGCACTTGAACCAGATTCTGTACAAGCACTCCAGTGAACTGATTGGCCACGAAGAAGTGCAGCAACTCATGCAATTGCTGGCCAAAAGCTCGCCTAAACTGGCGGAAGAGCTGGTGCCGGGCGTGGTTTCGCTGTCGCAGTTGCTCAAGGTGCTGCAAGCGCTGCTGGCCGAACATGTGCCGGTGCGCGACATCCGCAGCATCGCCGAAGCCATCGCCAACAACGCCGCCAAGAGTCAAGATACCGCCGCGCTGGTGGCTGCCGTGCGGGTCGGCGTTTCGCGTGCCATCGTCCAAAGCATTGTAGGGACTGAGTCCGAGCTGCCAGTTATCACGCTGGAGCCAAGGTTGGAACAGATATTGCTCAATAGTCTGCAGAAGGCAGGACAAGGCTCGGAAGAGGGCGTTCTGCTGGAGCCGAGCATGGCCGAGAAGCTGCAGCGTTCGTTGATCGAAGCGGCGCAGCGTCAGGAAATGCAAGGTCAGCCGGTTATCCTGCTGGTAGCAGGCCCGGTGCGCGCGATGCTCTCGCGCTTTGGTCGCCTGGCAGTCCCTGGACTGCACGTGCTGGCCTACCAGGAAATACCGGACAACAAGCAAGTGACGATCGTTGCGACAGTAGGGCCCAACGGCTGAGGTAGTGGTACATGCAAGTTAAGCGTTTTTTCGCCGCCGATATGCGTCAGGCCATGAAGCTGGTTCGTGATGAGCTGGGCGCTGATGCCGCCATCATTGGCAACCGCCGCATTGCCGGCGGTGTCGAGCTGACGGCCGCGCTCGATTACAAATTGTCGGCGCTGGCTCCGCGTGTTCCGAACATGGAACTCGAAGATGAGCTGCGCAAGACCCAGTCGCGCATCGTCACCGCCCAGGCCGAGCTGAGCCTGCGTGGCGAAGCCGACGGCAACACCAATCAACAATTGTTTTCCGGACTGCCGTTGACCGCCGGCCTGCCGCTGACCGCTGCCGAGCCGTTGAGCGAGCCGACTTACGCCGCTCCGGCGCGTCCTGCTCCAGCACCTGCGCAAGCCTCCGGCGGTATCGACCCGCGTGCGCTGGATTCGATGCGTTTCGAACTGAACAGTCTGCGCGAGCTGATGGAAGTGCAACTCGGCACGCTGGCCTGGAATCAGCTGCAAGGCAGCCGTCCGGCGCAGGCCAATCTGTATCGTCGTCTGCAACGCATCGGCCTGTCCGGCCCGTTGTCGCGCGATCTGCTGGCGCTGACCACCGAAATTGAAGAACCCCGTCAGGCCTGGCGCATGTTGCTCGCGCACCTGGCGCGGATGATCGCCACCCCGGAAGTCGAGCCACTGGAAGAGGGCGGCGTGATTGCCATGGTCGGCCCCGCCGGCATGGGCAAGACCACCACCCTGGCCAAACTCGCCGCACGCTACGTGCTCAAGTACGGCGCGCAGAACATCGCGCTGGTGAGCATGGACAGTTTCCGCATCGGCGCGCAGGAGCAGCTCAAGACCTTAGGCCGCATCCTCAACGTCTCGGTGACTCACGTCGACCCGGGCCAATCGCTGGTGCAGGCGCTGGATCCACTGCTGCGCAAACGCGTGGTGCTGATCGATACTGCCGGCCTGCAAGCCAGCGATCCGGCACTGCGCATGCAGCTCGAAAGCCTGGCCGGGCGTGGCATCCGTTCAAAAAATTATCTGGTATTGGCAACCACCAGCCAGAAACAGGTTCTAACCGCCGCTTATCACAGTTACAAGCGTTGCGGGCTTGCTGGCTGCATCCTGACTAAACTGGATGAAACGGCCAGCCTTGGCGAAGTGTTGAGCCTGGCGATCAGTCATGAATTACCGGTCGCGTACCTGACCGACGGCCCACGGATTCCGGATGATTTGCATCTGCCGCGCCGTCATCAACTGGTCAGCCGCGCCGTCAGCGTGCAAATGCAGGAAGAACCCAGCGAAGAAGCCATGGCCGACATGTTCGCTGATATCTACCACAGTCCGACCAAGCAGGTTGGCTGAGGTAATGAACAGTTTTTGTACCTACATCGGTGGTCTGCCACGCATTGTTCCGGTTGTGAACGCGCAGCCAGTAATGTGGCCTCCGTCTATGCAAGACAAGGTAAAGAAATAACATGGGCAGCATGCATCCCGTACAGGTGATCGCGGTGACCGGCGGCAAAGGTGGCGTCGGCAAGACTAACGTTTCAGTGAACTTGTCCCTGGCGCTGGCAGAACTTGGCCGTCGGGTCATGCTGCTGGACGCTGACCTGGGGCTGGCGAACGTCGACGTTCTGCTGGGCCTCACGCCCAAACGCACGTTGGCCGACGTGATCGAAGGCCGCTGCGAGCTGCGCGACGTGTTGTTGCAAGGCCCCGGCGGGATTCGCATCGTGCCGGCCGCTTCCGGCACTCAGAGCATGGTGCACCTGAGCCCGGCGCAACATGCCGGTCTGATTCAGGCATTCAGCGACATCGGCGACAATCTCGACGTACTGGTGATCGACACCGCTGCGGGTATTGGTGACTCGGTAGTCAGTTTCGTACGCGCAGCGCAGGAAGTGTTGCTGGTGGTCTGCGACGAGCCGACTTCGATCACAGACGCCTACGCGCTGATCAAGTTGCTCAACCGCGATTACGGCATGAACCGCTTCCGCGTCCTCGCCAACATGGCGCAGAGCCCGCAGGAAGGGCGCAATCTGTTCGCCAAGTTGACCAAGGTCACGGATCGCTTTCTCGATGTCGCCCTACAATACGTCGGCGCCGTGCCTTACGACGAAAGTGTGCGTAAAGCGGTGCAGAAGCAGCGTGCGGTCTATGAAGCCTTCCCGCGTTCCAAGTGCGCGCTGGCGTTCAAGGCGATCGCACAGAAGGTCGACACCTGGCCGCTGCCTGCCAACCCGCGTGGGCATCTGGAATTTTTCGTCGAGCGCCTCGTGCAGCAAACGGCAGGGCCTGTTCTATGACAGCCAGCGGTATGAATTACTACAAGAAGTCGGCACGTGACGCGCAGTACGAGTTGATCGAGCGTTACGCGCCACTGGTCAAACGCATCGCCTACCACTTGCTGGCGCGACTGCCGGCCAGTGTGCAGGTCGAAGATCTGATTCAGGCCGGGATGATCGGCCTGCTGGAAGTCTCGACCAAATACGACGCCAGCAAAGGCGCCAGTTTCGAAACGTACGCGGGCATCCGGATCCGCGGCGCCATGCTCGATGAAGTGCGCAAAGGGGATTGGGCTCCACGCTCGGTTCACCGCAATACCCGTATGGTCAGCGACGCAATTCGCTCGATTGAAGCTAAAACCGGCCGTGACGCTAAAGATCACGAAGTTGCGGCCGAACTCCAATTGAGTCTCGACGATTATTACGGGATTTTGAACGATACCTTGGGCAGCCGCCTGTTCAGTTTCGACGACCTGCTACAGGACGGCGAACATGAAGGGCTGCACGAGGACGGCGCGAGTGCTCATCTTGAGCCGTCGCGCGATCTGGAAGATGAGCGCTTCCAGGCCGCGCTGGCGGACGCGATTGCCAATTTGCCGGAGCGTGAGCGACTGGTGTTGGCGCTGTACTACGACGAAGAGCTGAACCTCAAGGAGATCGGTGAAGTCCTTGGCGTCAGTGAATCGCGGGTCAGCCAGTTACACAGCCAGTGCGCGGCCCGTTTGCGGGGGCGTTTGGGGGAGTGGCGAGCGCGCTGAAGACAGTGTGGGGACACTGTAGAGGAGGCTGGTGCGGTGGTGAACGGCACCGGTCTTGCTCTGTTGTGCTCCAGACAGTCATCGAGTGCTTTGCCGGAATGATTGAAATGGCGCGTCCAGGTGCTGGGCGCGTTTAAGACTGCTTGGAGGTCGAATTGAACAAAGACATGAAAATCCTCATCGTTGATGACTTCTCAACGATGCGGCGGATCATCAAAAACCTGTTGCGTGACCTTGGGTTCACCAACACGGTCGAGGCTGACGATGGCATCACCGCCATTCCGGTTCTCAACAGCGGCAGCATCGACTTTCTGGTAACAGACTGGAACATGCCGGGCATGACCGGTATCGACCTGCTGCGCCACGTGCGCGCCGATGAAAAACTCAAGCACTTGCCAGTGCTGATGGTGACCGCTGAAGCCAAGCGCGAACAGATCATCGAAGCAGCCCAGGCCGGTGTTAACGGCTATGTGGTGAAACCCTTCACGGCCCAGGCGTTGAAAGACAAGATCGAGAAGATTTTCGAACGCATCGGTTGAGAAACTGCGCCACGGGGGAGCTATGGACAACAACGAATCTTCACAGGGCGATTTTGAATCGACCCTGAAAAAACACGCGGTCGAATTGGTCGAAAGCCTTGAAAAGGGCAAGTTCGGCGACGCTGTGCAACTGATCCATGAGCTCAATCAGACCCGTGACCGTGGCCTGTACCAGGAAGTTGGCAAGCTCACACGTGAACTGCACAGTGCGATCGTCAATTTCCAGATTGACCCGAACATGCCGCAGGCCGAGGAAGTGTCGCAAATCACCGACGCAACCGAGCGTCTGGGCTATGTGGTCAAGCTGACGGAAGCTGCGGCCAACCGCACCATGGATCTGGTGGAAAGCGCCACCCCGCTGGTCAATGGCCTGGCTGATGAAGCCCAGAGCCTGAGCGCCGATTGGGGCCGCTTCATGCGTCGCGAAGTCGGGGCTGAAGAGTTCCGCGAGCTGGCGCGTCGGGTTGACGGTTTTCTGGCACGCAGCGGCACGGACAACCGTGCGGTATCGAGCAACCTCAACGACATTCTGCTGGCTCAGGATTACCAGGACCTGACCGGTCAGGTGATCAAGCGCGTGACCCAACTGGTCACCGAAGTCGAAAGCAATCTGCTCAAACTCGTACTCATGGCCAGTCAGGTTGACCGCTTTGCGGGCATCGAACATGACCGTGCGGCGATGCTCGCTGAAAAAGATCCACAAAAACATCTCTCGCAGGGTGAAGGTCCGCAGATTCATGCCGATAAACGAGAAGACGTTGTGTCCGGTCAGGACGATGTGGACGATTTGTTATCCAGCCTCGGATTCTAGAGTTGTTGAATTTTAGGTTTTTTGGGTTTTTAGACCTGTAGGAGCACCCCATTAATGAGCTTCGGCGCCGATGAAGAGATCCTTCAGGATTTCCTGGTTGAGGCCGGCGAGATTCTTGAGCAGCTGTCAGAACAATTGGTCGAGCTGGAAAGCCGCCCGGATGATGCTGATCTGCTCAACGCAATTTTTCGCGGTTTTCACACTGTAAAAGGGGGCGCCGGCTTCCTTCAGCTCAATGAGCTGGTGGAGTGCTGTCACATCGCCGAAAACGTGTTCGACATCCTGCGCAAGGGTGAGCGTCGCGTTGATGCAGAGCTGATGGACGTTGTACTCGAAGCACTGGACGCGGTGAACGGCATGTTCACCGAAGTGCGCGAGCGCAGCCCGATTACTGCTGCAACACCGGAACTGCTGGCCGCCCTCGCGCGTTTGGCGGAACCGCAATCGGCTGACGCCGTAGCGGTTGAAGAAGTGGTGGAAGCGCCGGTCGCCGAGAGCGAATCGGGTGACATCACCGATAACGAATTTGAGCAGTTGCTGGACTCGCTGAACGCCGTCAAGGCCGAAGCTGAAGCCCCGGCACCTGTGGCTGCGCCTGCTGCAACTGCGGCGGCCAGCGATGAAATCACCGATGCCGAGTTCGAGTCGTTGCTCGATCAACTGCACGGCAAAGGCCAGTTCGCGGTGGACGCTGTAGCTCCTGCGGCGGCTGCCCCTGCGGCGCCTGCTGCACCGGCCAAAGGCGACAACTCGGACATCACCGACGACGAATTCGAAGCGTTGCTCGATCAGTTGCACGGCAAGGGCAACTTTGCCGTTGATGCGCTGGAATCGGCGATTGCCTCGGTGCCTGCGCAAGCAGCGCCGGCGGCAGCGGCTGCCGGCAGCGATCTGATCAGCGATCACGAGTTCGAATCGCTGCTCGACGAACTGCACGGCAAAGGCAAGTTCACTGAAGTCGGCACCGCGTCCGCTGGCAGCACGTCTGCCGTCGCCACGCCTGCCGCCAAGGCCCCGGCCGCTGCGCCGAAGCCTGTTGCGAAAGCGCCTGAGCCGAAAGCCGAAACGCCAAAACCGGCCGCCGCTGCTGCACCGGCTCCGGCCCGTGCTG
This sequence comes from Pseudomonas sp. TWP3-2, assembly GCF_049897765.1. Taxonomy (NCBI): domain Bacteria; kingdom Pseudomonadati; phylum Pseudomonadota; class Gammaproteobacteria; order Pseudomonadales; family Pseudomonadaceae; genus Pseudomonas; species Pseudomonas sp. TWP3-2. The sequence continues at coordinate 163,278 of NZ_JAFCWW010000009.1, forward strand.
CGGCTGCTGCACCGCCACCGGAAAAACCGGCGAGCGAAGCCGAGACCACCGTGCGGGTCGACACTGCACGCCTCGACGAAATCATGAACATGGTCGGCGAGTTGGTACTGGTGCGTAACCGTCTGGTGCGCCTGGGCCTGAACAGCGGCGACGAAGCCATGCAAAAGGCTGTGTCGAACCTCGACGTGGTCACGGCTGACTTGCAGACCGCGGTGATGAAAACGCGGATGCAGCCAATCAAGAAGGTCTTCGGGCGCTTCCCGCGTCTGGTTCGCGACCTGGCGCGTCAGCTGAAGAAAGAGATCATCCTGGAACTGGTCGGCGAAGAAACCGACCTCGACAAAAACCTTGTCGAGGCACTGGCCGACCCGCTGGTCCACTTGGTGCGCAACGCGGTCGACCACGGCATCGAGTCGCCGGAAGAACGCGAAGCTTCGGGCAAGTCCCGTGGCGGCAAGGTGATTCTGGCGGCCGAGCAGGAAGGCGATCACATCCTGCTGTCGATCTCCGATGACGGCAAAGGCATGGACCCGAACGTCCTGCGCGCCATCGCGGTAAAACGCGGCGTGATGGACAAGGATGCGGCGGATCGTCTGAGCGATACCGAGTGCTACAACCTGATCTTTGCTCCGGGCTTTTCGACCAAGACCGAGATCTCCGATGTGTCCGGCCGTGGTGTCGGCATGGACGTGGTGAAGACCAAGATTTCCCAGCTCAACGGTTCGATCAACATCTACTCGACCAAGGGCCAGGGTTCGAAGATCGTCATCAAGGTGCCGTTGACCCTGGCGATCATGCCGACCCTGATGGTCATGCTCGGCAATCAGGCGTTCGCGTTCCCGCTGGTCAACGTCAACGAAATCTTCCACCTCGATCTGTCGACCACCAACGTGGTGGACGGTCAGGAAGTGGTGATCGTGCGGGACAAGGCGCTGCCATTGTTCTACCTCAAGCGCTGGCTGGTCAGCTCCGCCGCTCACGAAGAGCAGCGTGAAGGCCATGTGGTGATCCTTTCGGTGGGCACTCAGCGCATCGGCTTCGTTGTCGATCAACTGGTCGGCCAGGAAGAAGTGGTCATCAAGCCATTGGGCAAAATGCTCCAGGGAACTCCGGGCATGTCCGGCGCCACCATCACGGGTGACGGCCGCATTGCACTGATTCTCGATGTTCCGAGCATGCTCAAGCGTTACGCCGCACGGCGTATTTGAATCCGGGGCGGCGGGGCGACGACGTCCCGCTGCACCTAATGGAGTGTTTATGGCAGTCAAAGTCCTGGTGGTGGACGATTCGGGTTTTTTCCGCCGCCGCGTCTCGGAAATTCTTTCAGCGGATCCGAGCATCCAGGTTGTCGGCACGGCAACCAACGGTAAAGAGGCGATCGATCAGGCCCTGGCCCTCAAGCCGGACGTGATCACCATGGACTACGAGATGCCGATGATGGATGGCATCACGGCAGTGCGGCACATCATGCAGCGCTGCCCGACCCCGGTGTTGATGTTCTCCTCGCTGACCCACGAAGGCGCCCGGGTAACTCTGGATGCGCTGGACGCTGGCGCGGTGGATTTCCTGCCGAAGAATTTCGAAGACATCTCGCGCAATCCCGAGAAGGTCAAACAGATGCTGTGCGAAAAGGTGCACAGCATCTCGCGCAGTAACCGTCGTTTCAGTGCCTACAGCACACCAGCGCCTGCCGCTGCACCGGCGCCGACACCAGCGCCTGCACCGGCAGCGTCGAGCTATGGCAGCCACAGCGCTCCGGCGCGTCCGGCACCGGCTCCTGCGCCGACGCGCACTCCGGCAGCCAGCGCCTCGTCGCCGGCACCGAAACGCAAATCCTACAAGCTCGTAGCCATCGGCACGTCGACCGGTGGTCCGGTTGCGCTGCAACGGGTGCTGACCCAGTTGCCGGGCAACTTTCCAGCGCCCATCGTGCTGATCCAGCACATGCCGGCAGCCTTCACCAAGGCTTTCGCCGAGCGTCTGGACAAGCTGTGCCGCATCACCGTCAAGGAAGCCGAGGATGGCGACATCCTGCGTCCGGGTCTGGCGCTGCTGGCACCGGGTGGCAAGCAGATGATGATCGATGGCCGGGGCGCGGTGAAAATCCTGCCGGGCGACGAGCGTCTGAACTACAAGCCCTGCGTCGACATCACTTTTGGTTCGGCGGCGAAATCCTACGGCGACAAAGTTCTGGCGGTGGTACTCACCGGCATGGGCGCCGATGGCCGTGAAGGTGCGCGCCTGCTCAAGCAGGGCGGCAGTTCGATCTGGGCACAGGACGAGGCAAGCTGCGTGATCTACGGCATGCCGATGGCCATCGTCAAAGCTGACCTCGCGGATGCGATCTACAGCCTCGACGATATCGGCAAGCACCTGGTCGAGGCGTGCGTCTGATGGATGTTCTAAGCCTGATCGGGATCATCATGGCGTTCGTCGCCATCATCGGCGGCAACTACCTTGAAGGCGGTCACCTCGGCGCGCTGGCCAACGGTCCGGCCGCGTTGATCGTGATCGGCGGCACCGTTGGTGCCGCGCTGCTGCAATCGCCGATGAGCGCGTTCAAACGCGCGATGCAGATTCTGGCGTGGATCTTCTTTCCACCGCGGGTCGACCTGGCCGGCGGCGTTGATCGCGTGGTCAACTGGAGCCTCACGGCACGCAAGGAAGGCCTGCTGGGTCTGGAAGGCGTGGCCGATGCCGAACCGGACAACTACTCGCGCAAAGGCCTGCAATTGCTGGTCGACGGCGCCGAGCCGGAAGCCATTCGCAGCATCCTCGAAGTGGATTTCTACACCCAGGAAGCGCGCGACATCGAAGCCGCCAAAGTCTTTGAAAGCATGGGCGGCTACGCGCCGACCATCGGCATTATCGGTGCGGTGATGGGCCTGATCCACGTGATGGGCAACCTTGCCGATCCGACCCAGTTGGGCAGCGGCATCGCCGTGGCGTTCGTCGCGACCATTTATGGCGTGGCCAGTGCCAACCTGATCCTGTTGCCGGTGGCGGCCAAATTGAAGTCAATCGCGTTGCGGCAGTCGCGTTATCGCGAAATGTTGTTGGAAGGCATTTTGTCGATCGCCGAAGGTGAAAACCCTCGCTCCATCGAGTTGAAGCTTCAGGGCTTCATGGATTAAGGGACTAACCTCATGGCACGTCGTCGCCACCAGGAAGAACACGTAAACCACGAGCGCTGGCTCGTGTCGTACGCTGACTTCATCACTTTGTTGTTTGCGTTCTTCGTGGTCATGTACTCGATTTCGTCGATCAACGAAGGCAAGTACAAAGAGATTTCCGAAGCGCTGGTCGGGGTGTTCAAGGACTCCGATCGCGCGCTCAAACCGATCCCGATTGGCGACGAGCGACCGAAAACCGTGACCCCGGCCAAGCCGCTGGTCAAGGACGCCGAACAGATCGATGCCGGTATCGCCGGTGCCAGCGATCCGCTGAAAAGCATCGCCGACGACATCAGCGCTGCATTTGGCGATCTGATCAGCTCGAACCAGATGACCGTGCGCGGCAACGAGCTGTGGGTCGAGATCGAACTCAATTCGAGCCTGTTGTTCGGCAGCGGCGATGCCATGCCGAGCGACATCGCGTTCAACATCATCGACAAGGTTGCGGCGATCCTCAAACCGTTCGACAACCCGATCCACGTCGAAGGCTTTACCGACGATCAACCCATCCGTACCTCGCAGTACCCGACCAACTGGGAACTGTCTTCGGCGCGTTCGGCGAGCATCGTGCGCATGCTGGCGATGCAGGGCGTAAACCCTGGCCGGCTGGCCTCGGTCGGCTACGGCGAGTTTCAGCCAGTGGCCAATAACGCTACCGCCGAAGGCCGGGCGAAAAACCGGCGCGTGGTGTTGGTGGTATCGCGCAACCTCGATGTGCGCCGCAGCCTGACGGGCACCGGAACCGCCAACGCGAAACCGGACGCCGCATTGAAGCGTGCTGGCACACAAACTGCACCGACCCCGGTCAAGACGCCGGGACGCGAGAGTGCCGTCAATTCTCCGTCGCCCGCATTAATACGCTGAGCTATGTCTCGGTCGAGCATATCGGCCGGGAGGAACGATCCGAATGAGAGTCTGGGCAGTCGCCAATCAAAAGGGTGGTGTTGGTAAAACCACATCTTCCATCGCTTTAGCCGGTTTGCTGGCGGAGGCGGGCAAGCGCGTGGTCGTGGTCGATCTCGACCCGCACGGCTCGATGACCAGCTACTTCGGTTACGACCCCGACAGTCTGGAACACAGCAACTACGACCTGTTCCTGCACAAGGGCAGCGTGCCGCAAGGTCTGCCCGGTCAGTTGCTGCTGTCGACCAGCGACGCACGCATTTCCCTGCTGCCGTCCAGCACCGCGCTGGCCACCCTCGAGCGCCAGTCGCCGGGGCAGAGTGGCCTGGGTTTGGTGATCGCCAAGAGTCTGGCGCAGTTGTGGCAGGACTTCGATTACGCCGTGATCGACAGCCCGCCGTTGCTCGGCGTGTTGATGGTCAACGCCCTGGCCGCGAGCCAGCAATTGGTGATCCCGGTGCAGACCGAGCACTTGGCCGTGAAAGGTCTGGAGCGCATGGTCAACACCTTGGCGATGATCAACCGCTCGCGCAAACAGGCGCTGCCGTTCAGCATCGTGCCGACCCTGTTCGACCGCCGCACACAAGCTTCGATGCATACCCTGCGCGTGCTGCGCGACAAGTTTCCCGAGGATATCTGGCAGGGTTACATCCCGGTCGATACCCGTCTGCGCGACGCCAGCCGGGCCGGTGTCACGCCTTCGCAATTCGACGGCAAGAGCCGTGGCGTGCTGGCCTATCGCGCGCTGCTCAAGCATCTGCTCGCGCAACAACTTGTTCCGCAGGTGGCTTGAGTATGAATCGGCCGGTGAAGTTGACGTCGAAGCCGCAAATGGCTTTGCAGTCGTATCTGGACAGTTTGTTGGAGGAAATTCCCGACGAATTGCCGGTGGAGATTGCGGCGCAGCCTGAGGTGGTTGAAAGCGCTGAAGCGCTGGATGAATTCCAGGCTGCAGTGCTGGAAGAGCAGGCCCGTGATGCCGAGAAAGCGGCCAGGCCTGTGGCGCCGGTTGCTGCGCCTGCTGCGGTGGCCAAGGCGCCGGTGGTGTTGCTGGAAACGGCAGAGCCGCCGCGCTTGGCCTCGACACTCGCACCGCTGTTGCAAACTCAATTGATGCAGGCTGTACCTGAGCCGGTCGAACCGACGCCGGAACCGGTAGCACCCGAACCAGCGCCGGTCGTTCAGGCACTGGTTCCGCCACTGGTCGAAGTGCATCTGCCGCCCAGCAATCCACCGCCGCCGGTAGACACCGACGGCCGTCCGGCCTGGGCATCCGAAGCTTTCGAATGCCTGCTGTTCGATGTGGCCGGGTTGACCCTGGCAGTGCCGCTGGTATGCCTCGGCTCGATCTATTCACTGGCCGGTCACGAGCTGACGCCGCTGTTCGGTCAGCCGGAATGGTTCCTCGGGATTCTGCCGAGCCAGGCCGGCAACCTGAAAGTGCTGGATACCGCGCGCTGGGTCATGCCGGATCGTTATCGCGATGACTTCCGTCAGGGCTTGCAGTACGTGATTTCGGTACAAGGCTACGAGTGGGGGCTGGCGGTGCATCAGGTCAGTCGCTCGTTGCGTCTGGACCCGAATGAAATCAAATGGAGAAGTCATCGAGGTCAGCGGCCATGGCTCGCCGGCACGGTGATTGAACACATGTGCGCCTTGCTGGATGTCGCAGCCCTGGCCGAGTTGATCGCCAGCGGTGGGGCAAAGCACATGTCCGGCAGTAAGCCGAACCACAAACCGACATAACACTTACATAACAGACTACGCCGGCACTCAATGCCGGCACACGAGACATACACCGCCAGGCGCGGTATTTCGAGGGGCTAGGGTATGAACGACAAGGCGACGGCGGCAAAGGGTTCTGAAGATCCGATCCTGCAATGGGTAACCTTCAAGCTGGACAACGAAACCTACGGCATCAACGTGATGCGCGTTCAGGAAGTCCTGCGCTACACCGAAATCGCTCCGGTTCCGGGTGCGCCAAGCTACGTGCTGGGCATCATCAACCTGCGCGGTAACGTGGTCACCGTGATCGACACCCGTCAGCGCTTCGGCCTGAACAGCGGCGAAATCAGCGACAACACCCGTATCGTCATCATCGAAGCCGACAAGCAAGTGGTCGGGATCATGGTCGACAGCGTGGCTGAAGTGGTTTACCTGCGTCAGTCGGAAATCGAAACCGCGCCAAACGTCGGTAACGAAGAATCCGCCAAGTTCATTCAAGGCGTGTGCAACAAGAACAACGAACTGCTGATCCTTGTCGAACTGGACAAGATGATGAGCGAAGAAGAATGGTCGGATCTGGAGAACATCTGATTGATTCTTGAGGTTGCGGTCATTGTCCTGTTCCTCTTCTGGGCAGGCACGCTGGCGATGTTTGTGGCGTACATCAAGGCGCAGCGAGTGATCACTGCGCAACAGGCCGAGGGCGATGCGCTGCGTGATCAGCGCATCAAGGATCTGGCCAAGCGTGTCGACGACTACCAGAACGGCACCGTGCGCATGGGCGACGCCCTGCACGAATTGCGCGCGGTAGTCGGGCCGATACCGGACAAACTTGCTCAACTGGAACAGCGCGACCCGTCCAGCCTGTCATTCGCTCAAGCGGCGAAACTGGTGGGAATGGGCGCGAGTGTCGATGAACTGACTCAGTCCTGCGGGTTGACCCAGGCTGAGGCGGAATTGATGCGCAAGTTGCACAAGAACTGATTTTGGCGATCTGTTTCAGATCGCTATCACGGGCAAGCTCGCTCCCACAGGATTAGCGGCGTTCACACATTGTGTGTCCGCCACCTATCCCTGTGGGAGCGGGCTTGCCCGCGATGGCGTCTTCGAAATCTCAATAATCCTCGCCACGTTCGGTGATGTCTTTCTCGACCATCGGCGCATCCGGGTCTTGTCCCTCCGGGAATTTGCCCTTCAGGTTCCAGGCGAACGCGATGATCTCGGCGATCGTGCGGTACAGCTCTTCCGGGATGCTGTCGCCCAATTCCATGCGCGCCAACAAGCGCACCAGCTCGGCGTTCTCGTAGATCGGCACTTCGTAGTCGCGGGCGATGCGCAGGATTTCTTCGGCGAGTTCTTCGTCACCCTTGGCAGTGAGCGTCGGCGCGTGGTTGCCATCGTATTTGAGGGCGATGGCCTGGCGTGGAGCGCTGGAATCGTTCATGCGGTTTCATCCACCCAGCGTTGTTCGAGACGGGTCTGGTTGCCTTGCGGCGGGCTGCCGAGGTGGCAGTCGAGGTCGCCGACGTTCAGCCCGCAATCCAACAGGCGTTGGCGCAGTGCGGCCAGATTGCTTTCGATCAGGCTCGCGGTGTACGGGCGCTCGGCCCACAGTTGACTGGACAAGCTGCCGCTGCTCAACTGCGCCTGAATCTGCATCGGACCCAGCGGTTCCATGTCGAACGCCAGATCGACGCGCCACAGTTGTTTTTTAGGTTCGCGATCATCGCGGCGCTGTTCGTTTTGTTCCTCTTTCTCTGGCGCTTCTTCGCGCTGAAACTTGACCTGCAACGGCACGATGTCTTGCAAGTTGCGCATCGGAATTTCCAGCTGCCAGGTACTTAGCAGGCGACCGTCATCGGTGACACCGGTCTGTTCCAGGCTCGACAACTGATGGCTTTGCAGGCGCGACACGGCCGCAGCGGCGAGGCGCAGCAAGTGTTCCAGATCACCTTCGCCGTCCTGGCTTTGCAGCAGCCGGTCGGGCAGCGGGAAACTGCTTGGCACAGGTTTGGCGCTGACCTGGCCGAGCATGCCGAGCGCGTTGCGCACGAAACTCGGCATGGCCTGCGCCAGGGTGTTGGCTGCGAGGATCGCATTCAGATTGGTGTTGCCGGGCAGACCGGGGGTGAGTTGCGCGATCAGCTTGAGCAGATCGGCTTTCATGTCCGGGGCCAGCGTCGGGTTCTGCCCGGTGAGCAGCTTGGCTTCGAGAAACATGCCGCTATTGGCCAGCGCCATCGCCAGACCTTTCGGCGTACTGAGTTGCTGCACATCGGGCAGGCCGGCGAGCAATTTATCGACCGCCGCGCGCAAATCCTGGGTGGTTGGGCTGTCAGCCGGCAGGCTTTGCAGGAGTTTCAGCAAACCATCGAGCGAGCCTTGGCGGCTCTGTTGGCTGACCAGTTGCTGGCTGACTGCCAACTGTTCCTGACGATTGCTCAGCGGCAGAAATTTCAGGGTTTGCGTGTCCTGCACCAGCGCTGACAGCAAAGTGCCGATACGCAGCGGTTGCGGACTGTCGATGCTCAACGTGCTGCCGCTCAACGCGGTGTTGAGCAAACTGACCATCGAGCGAAACACCGTTGGTTGCCCGGGCGTCTGTGGCAATGCCTGAGAGGTCAGCACCTTGCCTTGCAGCAGGGTGCCGACCGGCAATTGCGCGGTGTCGATGCGCGTGAGGGTGGCGACGCTGCTGGCAATCGCCTGCTGCACGGTGATCGCCAGATTACCCGCCGATGGCTGGGTGATCGCCAGACTGGTGCCCTGCGGCAACGGTTGGGTGCTGGTGGCTTGCACGGTGGTCTGGCGGCCGCTGTCGAGCGTCACTTTGAGCAGCAACTGAAAGGTCTGATCGGCCTGCTTCAGCGACAACACCTCGGCCTTGGCGCTTTGCCCGGCGCCGATCAAACCTTCGACCGGGGTCAGCAGCTTGAGCAACTCACCGACCTGCGGGCGAACGGTCGCCGGGGCGGTGGGCGGGAGCGGGAGGATGTTCATTTCGCCTGTCATACGCGGACACAACCTGAGGAAAATGCACTCTGGAGAGAGGGTGGCGACATGTATAATGCCGCCCGTCGTTCCGAGAGTGGCGAAAACATTGCAATTGTTTGACCCAGCTCTCTAGATCGAGCCGTCGATGCATCTATGCTGCAACTCTTTAACGGCCGCGCCAGAGCCGACTTGAACCGTATAAGGCCCGTGAACCCTTGACCAGTCCTGTCCTGCAAACTGTTGCCCTCGCTTGTGAGCGTGATCTGCGGCTGCTTTTCGAAAATCTCGAATTGCGCCTGGTCAGTGGCGACATGCTGCAGATCAGCGGTCCCAATGGCAGCGGCAAAACCAGTTTGTTACGTCTTCTGTCCGGTCTGATGCAGCCGACCGAGGGGCAAGTGCTGCTCAACGGCAAACCGCTGGCCGAGCAACGCAGCGAACTGGCGCGCAACCTGCTGTGGATCGGCCATGCCGCCGGCATCAAAGAACTTTTGACTCCGGAAGAAAACCTTTCGTGGCTGTGCGCGCTGCATCAACCCGCCGCACGCGAGGCGATCTGGCAAGCACTGGCCGCTGTAGGATTGCGCGGATTCGAAGATGTTCCCTGCCACAGCCTGTCCGCTGGTCAGCAACGCCGCGTGGCGCTGGCGCGCTTGTATCTGGACAGCCCGCCGCTGTGGATCCTCGACGAACCCTTCACCGCCCTCGACAAGCAAGGCGTGGCGCAGCTCGAAGCGCACTTGGCCGAGCACTGTGAACGTGGCGGCATGGTGGTGTTGACCACCCACCACACGCTGAGTCGGATGCCGGCCGGTTACCGCGACATCGATCTGGGGAATTGGACAGCATGAGTGTCTTTGGTCTGCTGATCGCCCGTGAATCCCGCCTGCTGTTTCGCCGCCCGGCGGAGCTGGCCAATCCGCTGATTTTCTTCGCCATCGTCATCGCTTTGTTCCCGCTGGCCGTCGGCCCGGAGACACAAGTGTTGCAAAACCTGTCCCCGGGGTTAGTCTGGGTGGCCGCGTTGTTGTCGGTCCTGCTCTCGCTGGACGGGCTGTTCCGCAGTGATTTCGAAGACGGGTCCCTCGAACAGTGGGTCCTTTCGCCGCACCCCCTGGCACTTCTGGTGTTGGCCAAGGTGCTGGCACACTGGCTGTTCTCCGGTCTGGCGCTGGTTTTACTCTCGCCGTTGCTGGCGTTGATGCTTGGCTTGCCGGCCGCGTGTCTGCCGGTGTTGCTGCTCTCGTTGCTGCTGGGTACACCGGTGCTGAGCTTGCTCGGCGCGGTGGGCGCGGCGCTGACGGTCGGTCTGAAACGCGGTGGCCTGCTGTTGGCGCTGCTGATTCTGCCGTTGTACATCCCGGTGTTGATTCTTGGCAGTGGCGCCTTGCAGGCAGCCCTCCAAGGCATGCCGGCGACCGGGTATCTGCTGTGGCTTGGTAGCCTGACCGCCCTGGCGATCACCCTGACACCCTTTGCAATAGCTGCTGGCCTGAAGATCAGCGTCGGCGAATAATGAGGTCTGGTCAAAATTTGACCAGTAAAGACCCTAAGCCCGCTCACAACGATGAGCGGCACCCGTGATGGAAACAGTATGAACTGGACCTGGTTTCACAAGCTCGGCTCGCCCAAATGGTTTTACGGCATCAGCAGCAAGCTGTTGCCGTGGTTGAGCATCGCTGCGTTGCTGCTGATCGCTGTCGGCGTCGTCTGGGGCCTGGCGTTCGCGCCGCCGGATTATCAGCAAGGCAACAGCTTTCGCATCATCTATATCCACGTGCCTGCCGCGATGCTCGCGCAGTCGATCTACGTGATGCTCGCGGTGTGCGGCGTGGTGGGTCTGGTGTGGAAAATGAAACTGGCCGACGTCGCCCTGCAATGCGCGGCGCCTATCGGTGCGTGGATGACCGCCGTGGCGCTGGTCACCGGGGCGATCTGGGGCAAACCGACCTGGGGTTCGTGGTGGGTCTGGGATGCGCGTCTGACCTCGATGCTGATTCTGCTGTTTCTGTACTTCGGCTTGATCGCGCTGGGCAATGCCATCAGTAATCGCGACAGTGCGGCGAAGGCCTGCGCGGTGCTGGCGATTGTCGGCGTGATCAACATTCCAATCATCAAATACTCGGTGGAGTGGTGGAACACACTGCACCAGGGCGCGACGTTCACCCTTACCGAAAAACCGGCGATGCCTGCCGAGATGTGGCTGCCGCTGTTGCTGACCGTGCTGGGCTTCTACTGTTTCTTCGGCGCGGTGTTGTTGCTGCGCATGCGCCTGGAAGTGCTCAAGCGTGAAGCCCGCGCCAGTTGGGTGAAAGCCGAAGTGCAGCACAGTCTGGAGGCCGCTCGATGAGTTTCGCGTCGTTCGGCGACTTCCTCGCCATGGGCCATCATGGCCTGTATGTCTGGTCGGCCTACGGCATCTGCCTCGCGGTGCTGGCCCTCAACGTGGTGGTGCCGATTGCGGCCCGCAAGCGCTATTTGCAACAAGAGGCGCGTCGTCTGCGCCGGGAGAACGGCAAGTGAATCCGCTGCGTAAAAAGCGTCTTATCATCATTCTGGCAATTCTGGTCGGGGTCGGCGCTGCCGTCGGCCTGGCCCTGAGTGCCTTGCAGCAGAACATCAATCTGTTTTACACGCCGACCCAGATCGCCAACGGCGAAGCCCCGCAGGACACGCGGATTCGCGCTGGCGGCATGGTCGAGAAGGGTTCGCTGCAACGCTCAAAGGATTCACTCGATGTGCGCTTCGTGGTCACCGACTTCAGCAAATCCGTAACCATCACCTATCGCGGCATCCTCCCGGATCTGTTCCGTGAAGGCCAAGGCATCGTCGCCCTCGGCAAGATCAACGCCGACGGCGTGGTGGTTGCCGACGAAGTGCTGGCCAAGCACGATGAAAAGTACATGCCGCCGGAAGTGACCAAGGCGTTGAAAGACAGCGGTCAATCCGCACCGACCCCAGCGAAGGAGGGTTGATCGATGACTTCCGCACTGTTTATTCCTGAACTCGGTCATCTGGCGATGATTCTGGCGCTGTGTTTTGCGCTGGTGCAGGCCGTGGTGCCGTTGCTCGGTGCTTGGCGTGGCGACCGTTTGTGGATGAGCCTGGCGCAACCGGCCGCGTGGGGGCAATTTGCGTTTTTGCTGTTCGCCTTCGGCGCATTGACCTACGCGTTCATGAGCGATGATTTCTCCGTCGCCTATGTGGCCAATAACTCCAATACCGCTTTGCCGTGGTATTACAAATTCAGCGCGGTGTGGGGTGCGCACGAAGGATCGCTGCTGCTGTGGGCAATGATTCTCGGCGGCTGGACGTTCGCGGTGTCGGTGTTCTCGCGGCAGTTGCCACAAGTCATGCTCGCCCGCGTGCTGGCGGTGATGGGCATGATCAGCACCGGTTTCCTGCTGTTCCTGATTCTCACGTCCAACCCGTTCAAACGCATCCTGCCGCAAATGCCCAGCAATGGCGCTGACCTCAATCCATTGCTGCAAGACATCGGCCTGATCGTTCATCCGCCCATGTTGTACATGGGTTACGTCGGGTTTTCGGTAGCGTTCGCCTTTGCTATCGCCGCGTTGATGGGCGGTCGTCTCGACGCGGCGTGGGCACGCTGGTCGCGTCCATGGACGATTGTCGCCTGGGCGTTCCTTGGCATCGGCATTACCCTCGGATCGTGGTGGGCCTACTACGAACTCGGCTGGGGCGGCTGGTGGTTCTGGGACCCGGTGGAAAACGCTTCGTTCATGCCTTGGCTGGTCGGCACGGCGCTGATTCACTCGCTGGCCGTCACTGAAAAACGCGGCGTGTTCAAGAGCTGGACGGTTTTGCTGGCGATTGCAGCGTTCTCGTTGAGCCTGCTTGGCACCTTCCTCGTGCGTTCCGGCGTGCTGACTTCGGTGCATGCGTTTGCCTCCGATCCGGAGCGCGGCGTGTTTATCCTGATCTTCCTGCTGTTTGTCGTTGGCGGTTCGCTGACCTTGTTTGCGTTGCGTGCGCCAGTGGTCAAGAGTCAGGTCGGCTTCAACCTGTGGTCGCGCGAAACCTTGCTGCTGGGCAATAACCTGGTGCTGGTGGTGGCGGCGTCGATGATTCTGCTCGGCACCCTGTATCCGCTGATTCTCGATGCGATCAGCGGCGCCAAGCTGTCGGTCGGCCCGCCGTACTTCAACGCACTGTTCATTCCGTTGATGGCGCTGTTGATGATGGTCATGGCGGTCGGCGTGATCGTGCGCTGGAAAGACACTCCAGTGAAATGGCTGCTGGGCATGCTGACCCCGGTGCTGCTCGGCAGCGCGGCGCTGGCCGTGGTCGCCGGGATCGCGTACGGCGATTTCAACTGGGCGGTGCTCGCGACCTTCATGCTCGCCGCGTGGGTGTTGCTCGCTGGTGTGCGTGACCTGATCGACAAGACCCGCCACAAAGGTTTGATCAAAGGCTTGCCGACGCTGACCCGCAGTTACTGGGGCATGCAGATCGCTCACCTCGGTATCGCGGTGTGCGCGCTGGGCGTGGTGTTGTCGAGCCAGAACAGTGCCGAGCGCGACCTGCGTCTGGCGCCGGGCGAGTCGATGGCGCTGGGCGGTTATCAGTTCGTGTTCGAAGGCGCCAAGCACTTTGAAGGACCTAACTTTACCTCAGACAAAGGCACCATTCGGGTGATCCGCAATGGCCAGGAAATCAGCGTGCTGCACCCGGAAAAACGTCTGTACACCGTACAGAATTCGGTAATGACCGAAGCCGGAATCGATGCCGGATTCACCCGCGATCTTTACGTCGCCTTGGGTGAACCGCTCGGTGATGGCGCATGGGCGGTGCGCGTGCACGTCAAACCGTTCGTGCGCTGGATCTGGTTCGGCGGTTTGCTCACAGGTGTAGGTGGTCTGCTGGCGGCGCTGGATCGGCGTTATCGAGTCAAGGTCAAAGCCCGTGTGCGCGAAGCGCTGGGTATGGAAGGAGCCGCTGCATGAGACGTTGGTTGATGCTGGTGCCGCTGGCGATTTTTCTGCTGGTGGCGGTGTTTCTGTATCGCGGGCTGTACCTCGATCCGGCGGAGCTGCCGTCGGCGATGATCAACAAGCCATTCCCGGAGTTTTCCCTGCCGTCAGTGCAGGGCGACAAGACCCTGACCAAAGCCGATATTCTCGGCAAACCGGCACTGGTCAACGTTTGGGGTACGTGGTGCATTTCCTGCCGGGTCGAGCATCCGGTGCTCAACAAACTCGCCGAGCGCGGCGTGGTGATCTATGGCATCAACTACAAGGACGTCAATGCTGATGCCTTGAAGTGGCTGGCCGAGTTCCACAATCCGTATCAACTGGACATCCGCGATGACGAAGGCTCGTTGGGCCTGAATCTTGGTGTGTACGGCGCGCCGGAAACCTTCTTCATCGACGCCAAGGGCATCATTCGCGACAAATTCGTGGGCGTGATCGACGAGCAGGTCTGGCGTGAAAAACTCGCGGCCAAGTATCAGGCGCTGGTCGATGAGGCCAAGCCATGAAGCGCTTTTTAGCCGCTGTCGTGTTGGGTTTGAGTCTGGCCGGGGTGGCCCACGCCGCCATCGACACTTACGAGTTCGCCAAAGAAGGTGATCGCGAGCGTTTTCGCGAATTGACCAAGGAACTGCGCTGCCCGAAATGCCAGAACCAGGACATCGCCGACTCCAACGCACCGATTGCCGCCGACCTGCGTAAAGAGATTTTCCGCATGCTCGGTGAGGGCAAGGACAATCAGCAGATCATCGACTTCATGGTTGATCGCTACGGGGATTTCGTGCGCTACAAGCCGGCACTGAATGCCAAGACTGCGCTGTTGTGGTTTGGCCCGGCCGGTCTGCTGCTCGGTGGGTTTGCGGTGATTGTCGTGATCGTCCGCCGTCGCCGCCGCGAGCAACGCAGCAACACCGCGCAATCGCTGTCCACCGAAGAACGTCAGCGCCTCGACCAACTGTTGGATAAAAACCAAGAATGATTGATTTCTGGCTTGCCGCAGGGCTGTTGCTTCTGGTCGCCCTGAGTTTTCTGCTGATCCCCGTGTTGCGCGGCCGTCGTGCCCAGCGCGAGGAAGATCGCACCGCCCTTAACGTTGCGCTGTATCAGGAACGCGTGGCCGAGTTGCAATCGCAACAGTCCGAAGGCGTGCTCGATGCCGCGCAAATGGACAGCGGTCGTGCTGAGGCCGCGCGTGAATTGCTCGCCGACACCGAAGGCGTTGCGCCGGCGCGGGTTGCCAAACTGGGGAAACCTCTACCGTTGCTGGCGGCGGTGCTGGTGCCGGTATTGGGCCTCGCGTTGTACCTGCATTTCGGTGCCAGCGACAAGGTCGAACTGACCCGTGAATTCGCCCAGGCGCCGCAGTCGATGGAGCAAATGACCGAACGCCTTGAGCGTGCCGTGGCGGCGCAACCGGATTCGGCCGAAGGCCTGTATTTCCTCGGTCGCACCTACATGGCTCAGGATCGCCCGGCGGACGCGGCGAAGATGTTCGAACGCACCGTCACTCTCGCCGGTCGCCAGCCGGAACTGCTCGGGCAGTGGGCGCAGGCGCAGTATTTTGCCGACAACAAGAAGTGGTCGGACAAGGTGCAGGCGCTGACCGACGAAGCGCTGAAAGCCGATCCGAAGGAAGTCACCAGCCTCGGTCTACTGGGCATCGCCGCGTTCGAAGGCGAGCGTTATCAGGAAGCCATCGATTACTGGAACCGTCTGCTGGCGCAACTGCCGCCAGAAGACAAATCCCGCGAAGCGCTGCAAGGCGGCATCGCCCGCGCTGCCGAGAAACTGCAAGCCAGCGGCGGCAAGGTTGCCGTTGCGCCTGTAGCGAAAACAGCATTGCTGCGCGTCAGCGTCGATCTGGCCAAAGAACTGAAAGACAAAGTGCAACCGGGCGACAGCGTGTTCATCTTCGCCCGCGCCACTTCCGGCCCACCGGCACCGCTGGCGGCCAAGCGCCTGACCGTCGCCGACCTGCCGGTGACCGTCGAACTGGGCGATGCCGACGCGATGATGCCGCAGTTGAAACTGTCGAACTTCCCTGAAGTCCAACTGGTTGCACGCATCTCCCGCGCCGGTCAACCGACCGCCGGGGAGTGGGTAGGGCGCAGCGGGCCTCTGGCCAGCAGCACCACCGCGCCGCAGACACTGACCATCGACAGCCCGGACAAATAATCGTCCGGCAGACCACTGGAAGCACCGCCATGAACGCCTTTGCTCGAATTGCAGTCATCTCGCTGACCCTCGCGGTCAGCGCCTGTGCGGTGCAACGCCCGGAACCGACCAGCCCGCCACCGATCCCGCCGTCGCAGCCAAGTCCGACCCCGTCGCCCACCCCGACCCCGGGTAAAACCAGCATCCCCGCCAAGCCAGCCAAACCCGTCCCACGCACCTCGGCCAGCTTCGCCCCACCACCGGGCGGCAACAGCCATTGGGACCAGAAACTCGGCGTCTACGTCCTCGACGACCAAACCAACACCTTCTACCGTCAGCGCACCTACTACCGCTGGAACAACGGCTGGAGCCGCGCCATCAGCCCCAACGGCCCGTGGGAAGACACCAACATCCACGGCGTGCCGGCGGGGTTGGGTAAACGGTTCGGGCAGTAATGAAAAACGGCGATCCCTGGATCGCCGTTTTGCTGTGTGGGTTTTTTGCGCGATTAGCTTTTTCAAAGGATCGCCTGATAGGCACTCAACGCCTTGACCGATTGAACCAATCCCTGGCGTTTTAGAAGATCGAGAAACGGTTCGACATCCATCGCCGGCATTCTCAGTTGCCCGCGTTGCTTTTGGGCCGCCGCGATTACAGCTGCCGGATCAAGATCGAAGAGATTGCCGACGAATTCGTCAGGATGTTGCGCCTCGATGCCGAGAGGTTGAAGAACCACGCTTGGAAAGTCTTTCTGATTGAAGGTCACGATCACGCTGGCCCCGCAACGTATTGCAGCTGCCAGCACGTGGCGGTCATCAGTGTCAGGAAGGTTCAACCCGGCGATCAATTCTTCGTAGTCGCAGACGCATGCATCGGGAATCGCCCGATCCATCAACTCGGAAGTGCGATCCAGTTGTTCGGCTTTCAGGTCCGGCCGATTCTTCAACAGATTGCGTTTCCATTCGCAGTGAATCTCGTTTGACCAACGAGCCCGAAACCGTCCCGACAGTGCAAGCCACATCAAAAAATCTCTTAATGGGGCGGGATATAAAACACATGCATCGTATACAGCGGTGAAAGTGGAATGCCTCACTCGTACCCAATCCTTAACGCTTGTGCCTGCTCCGCGAGAAGCGTCATTGCCTCTTCACTGGCTGTGTCGCGCCGGGTTTTATAGTCCATCAAATCGGCAAAACGCACACGTCGGTGCTTGCCGGTTTTGTGGTAGGACAACTCGCCGCTCTCCAGCAGTTTTATGAGGTGGGGGCGTGAGACGTTGAGCAGGTCGGCGGCCTCCTGAGTAGTCAGTTCGGCGTGAACCGGCACGACTTTTACTGCATTGCCTTCAGCCAGCGCCGAGAGGATATCGATCAGCAGGCGCAGTGCGGTCGTAGGAAGTTCGACTTTATGAGCCTCGTTTTGCTCATCGAAAATCTGGATGTGCTGAGTCTCGAATTGCGTCGCAAGATAAGCGGCGAGAGCGCGTTGGCCTTCAATGGCGGCTTTCACTTCGCGTTCGAGCGGGAGGTGGGGCGGTGTATGAATAACGGTAGGCATGATGATTTCCAGAATTTTGAATGAATAATGCCGGAACGTTATTCGAATTAAACGAAAATCGCAATAAACGAAACTGTTGAAGGAATTGGTTCTCTCCCTATGTAGAAACTCACATCCTGCAAAACAACCAAACGTCGCCCCGACACTTTCTGTGCTTGAGTAAAGATAACTCTAGGGTTACTTTTATCAGGCCGAAGCAAGGAGGCGGTTGGTGCAGAGCAGGTTATTGATCAAGGAGCTGGAAGAGGCGGGCTGGACGCTGGATCGGGTCACCGGCAGTCATCATATCTTCACGCACCGCTACAACCCGTACACGATTCCCTTCCCGCACCCGAAAAAGGATTTACCGCTGGGCACGGTCAAGAGCATCAGGCGGCGCGCGGGGTTGTACAACCCGTCAGCCGGTTACTCAGGAGATCCATAATGCAATATCCAATCTGTATCGAATGGGGCGACGAGAACACCGCCATCGGTATTCAGATCCCCGATATTCCTGGCGCGGTTACGGCCGGGGATACGTTTGAAGATGCCTACAACGCCGCCGTCGAGATCGCGCACATCATGTTGCAAGAGATCGCTTCCGACGGTGATTCGATTCCCATGCCGACTTCGGCGGCCAACCACCGCAACAATCCGGAATTTGCCGAGATGGGCTGGGGCATGCTGGAGTTGGACATCGCGCCGTACATGGGCAAGACCGAGAAGGTCAATGTGACGCTGCCCGGTTATGTCATCCAGCGCATCGACCGTTATGTGCGCGAGCACAATGTCAAAAGCCGATCCTCGTTTCTGGCGGACGCGGCGATGGAGAAGCTGGTTCGTTATTGAGTCCCAAGCCTTGTCGGATTTTTAATCCGACAAGGCTTTTTCATGGCTTAAGCAGTCGCCAGCGAACGCTTGTCCGACACGCTCAAGAACCGTAGCAACGCCAACAGCGGAAACACGCTGCCGACGATCACGATCCACAACCAGCCGCCATGCTCGTACACCGCACTGGCCACCGAGGAGCCGAACGCGCCGCCGATGAAGATGCTGGTCATGTATAGCGCGTTGAGGCGGCCACGGCTTTTCGCGTCGAGGGAATACACCGCGCGTTGGCCGAGCACCATGTTCATCTGCACGCAGAAATCGAGGACTACGCCGGTCACGGCCAGGCCGATAACGCTGTAGGCCGGGTGGATGAAGGCGGGGAGGAAGCTCAGGCTGGCGAACAACATCGCCAGTAGCGAGGCGATGCGGGTGTGGCCGGCATCGGCCAGGCGTCCGCTGATCGGGGCGGCGATGGCACCGATGGCCCCGACCAAAGCGAAGATCGCGATCTGGGTCTGGGTCAGGCCATGATTGCGCGCCAATTCAAGCGGCACGGCGGTCCAGAACAGGCTGAAGGTGGCGAACATGCAACCCTGATAAAACGCGCGCTGACGCAGCACCGGTTGTTGGCGCAACAGGGTCCACAACGAGCCGAGCAGTTGACCGTAACTCGCGCTGTGATCTGGTTGACGCTTGGGCACGGTCAGGGCCAGGACGATGCTGATCGCTGCCATCAACCCGGCTGCAATCATGAACATCGCACGCCAGCCGAGGTGATCGGCGACTACGCTGGAGACCGGTCGCGCCAGCAGAATACCCAGCAGCAAGCCGCCCATGATCCCGCCGACTACTCGGCCACGGGATTCTTCCGGCGCCAGATGCGCGGCCAGTGGAATCAGGATCTGCACCGACACCGAACTGAAACCCACCAGCAACGAGACCAGCAGAAACAGGTTCGGCTGATCGGTAAACGCCGCCGCCAGCAGGCTGGCAATCGCCACCACGGTGGTGATGATCATCAGGCGCCGGTTTTCCAGCAGATCAGCCAGCGGCACCAGAAAGAACAAGCCCAGCGCATAGCCGATCTGCGTCAGCGACACGATGAAACTGGCCATGGTGTCGGTCAGGCCGATGTCCGGCGCAATCAGGCCAATGATCGGTTGCGCGTAGTAGATATTCGCAACGATGGCGCCGCAGCAAAAGGCGAACAGCAGCACCATGCCTCGGGTCATTGTGTGAGTTGTGGC
The DNA here is from genome assembly GCF_049897765.1 of Pseudomonas sp. TWP3-2. NCBI lineage: Bacteria > Pseudomonadati > Pseudomonadota > Gammaproteobacteria > Pseudomonadales > Pseudomonadaceae > Pseudomonas > Pseudomonas sp. TWP3-2. Next base: position 182,832 of record NZ_JAFCWW010000009.1, read on the forward strand.
GGTCATAGAATTTTTCTCGATCAAGCGAACAAAGGAATGCGCTGAGGCTAAGGGACACGCCGGACCGGCGGTAGGCGCTTTCGATTGATATCAGTTATTACGCTGCGTAATGAGAGCCGTCGAGGGAAGTGTCGTCATCGGCGAACCTGAATGCAAAAAGGCGACCCGGTCAGGTCGCCTTTTCGGTTATTGCTCAGGCATCACTGCCCGCTGTAGATCTGATCAAACACCCCACCATCATTGAAGTGGGTCTTCTGGACCGTGCGCCAGTCACCGAAGGTCTTCTCGACTGACAGGAAGTCGACTTTCGGGAAACGGTCGGTGTACTTGGCCAGCACCGCCGGGTCACGTGGACGCAGGTAGTTTGCAGCAGCGATTTCCTGACCTTCCGGCGACCACAGGTATTTCAGGTATTCATTGGCAGCGTCGCGGGTGCCTTTCTTGTCGACCACTTTGTCGACCACTGACACTGGCGGCTCGGCTTCGGCGGAGACGCTTGGGTAGATCACTTCGAACTGATCACGGCCGAACTCGCGGGCAATCATTTCCGCTTCGTTTTCGAAGGTCACCAGCACGTCGCCGATCTGGTTGGTCATGAACGTGGTGGTCGCGGCACGGCCCCCGGTATCCAGCACTGGCGCCTGCTTGAACAGTTTGCCGACGAAGTCTTTGGCTTTGTTTTCGTCACCGCCATTCTTCAGCACGTAGCCCCATGCCGAGAGATAGGTGTAGCGGCCGTTGCCCGAGGTTTTCGGGTTGGGCACGATGACTTGCACGCCATCCTTGAGCAGATCCGGCCAGTCTTTCAGGGCTTTCGGGTTGCCTTTACGCACGATGAATACGGTGGCTGAAGTGAACGGCGCGCTGTTGTTCGGCAAACGGGTGACCCAGTCTTTCGGCACCAGTTGCCCGTTGTCGGCGAGGGCGTTGATGTCAGTCGCCATGTTCATGGTGATGACGTCGGCCGGCAGGCCGTCGATTACCGAACGCGCCTGCTTGCTCGAACCGCCGAAGGACATCTGCACAGTGATGTCTTCCTTGTGCTCGGCTTGCCAGTGTTTCTGAAAGGCAGCGTTGTAGTCTTTGTAGAAATCGCGCATCACGTCGTAGGAAACGTTGAGCAGGGTTGGTGCGGCGTTAGCCACGCTACCGAAGGCCAGACCGGCGGCGAGAAGTGAGGCGCCAAAGAGTTTTTTCACTGCGCATTCCTTGTTCTGTATTGGGGGTGATACCGTTTTGCCAGCGACTATAGCCGGGCGTGCATAGTCCTTTAAAGATTAAAAAGGACTTTGCTTATTCCAGTTTCTTGAACAGCTGATTACCGCAGCGCGAGCAGAATGCCGCGCCGTGTTCATGGCTGTTCTTCCTGCACACCGGGCAGTCGTGTTGCAGTTGCTCACCGCGCATGGCGTTGGCCAGTTCGGCGGTGAAAATCCCGGTCGGTACGGCGATGATCGAGTAACCGGTGATCATCACCAGCGACGAAATCACCTGGCCCAACGGAGTCTTCGGCACGATGTCGCCGAAGCCCACGGTGGTCAGAGTCACGATTGCCCAATAGATGCCTTTGGGAATGCTGGTAAAGCCATGTTCCGGGCCTTCGATCACATACATCAGCGTGCCAAACACCGTCACCAATGTGCAGACGCTGACCAGAAACACCACGATCTTCTGCTTGCTGCCGCGCAGCGCCGACATCAGATAGTTGGCTTGCTTGAGGTACGGACTGAGTTTGAGCACGCGGAAAATCCGCAGCATCCGGATGATGCGGATGATCAGCAGGTACTGCGCGTCGGCGTAATACAGCGCAAGAATGCCGGGCACGATAGCCAGCAAATCCACCAGCCCATAAAAGCTGAACGCATAGCGCAACGGTTTGGGCGAACAATACAGCCGCAGGCCGTATTCAATGGCGAAGATGAGCGTGAAGCCCCACTCGATGTACGCCAGCACATCGGCGTAGTTCTGGTGAATGGAGTCGATGCTGTCGAGCATCACGATGACAATGCTGGCGAGGATGATCAACAGCAGGATGCCGTCGAAACGCCGCCCGGCCTTGGTGTCGCTTTGGAAAACCATGACGTAAAGTTCTTCACGCCAATTTTTGCTGCTGTCCATGGATACCGCCTGAACCAATGATCAGCGAAGCCTAGGTTGATTCTCCCCATGAGCGCAAGGCGCGGGTTGCTGCATCCACCGGATGCCGGTGCGCAGCAGCCAGCAGGCGAGGATGAATGGCGCGGTGAGCGTGGCTACTCCGATGGCGCTGAACAGCGGCGTCAACAACAGCGCCAGGCCGATGCCGAACAGCGGCAACCATGGCTGCTGGCGCTGCGCACTGAAGGCGAGGGCGGCGAGCACGGCGTTGTAGCTGCCGAGGCCCAGCAGTGCGACCTGGCTGTCGTGGTGCAACAGGCTTGAACCCAACCCGATGATCGAAGCCAGCAACGCCCAGCAAAATGCACGGCGGTCAGCGACCAATAATCCGAAGGCGATCAAAACACCGGCGAGCGGATCATCCAGCAGCATTACTTGGCCGAAGCCTTTGAGCGCCGCAGCGAGAAGGTTGAAAGTGTCCAGCTCAAGCACCGGCGCGGGCACCGCTGGCTCGGCAAACAGCAAAAACATCCAGCTCAGCAACACGAAAGGCGCGGTATAGGCAGGCAGGCGCTCGGCAATCCGCACGCGTTTGAGCCACTGCTGAGTGATCATTGCGCTGAGACCTCCAGCCGCGAGAATCAGCGGCGGCAGCATCGGCGACCACGGGAAGTACAGGCTCAGCAACAGGCCGAGCAGCACGCCGTTGTAGCTGAACAATCCAGCCTGACGATCAGCCTTGGCGTAGTTGCGCCGTTGCGCGGTAAGCAACCCGGCGACCGCGCCGAGCAGCGCGCCGGCGAACAACACCGGCGCGGTGAACAATATGGCCAACAGGCACAGCAACCCGCAGAGCGGATGGCGCTGCAGGAAAATCTGACTGAAACCGTTGAGCAAAGCCTCGGCCCAGTCGGGGCAGTGGGTGTTGAAATGATTGGCAGGCATGTTGAGAAAATCTGGGCAGTTGGAAAATCAAAAGGTCTTGCAAAAAAAACTGTGGCGAGGGGATTTAGCGAACCGTCGCACCGCCCCGTTGGGCTGCGAAGCAGCCCCTATCTGGACGAGTGCGGTTTTTCTATTGAAAACCGTCAAGCCTAAAAGCGACGACTGCTGCGCAGCCGAACGGGGATAAATCCCCTCGCCACAGGGGTGTGAGCGCTCTAGATCAACGTCTCGATACGCAGTGAGTTAGTCGATCCAGGCTGTCCAAACGGCACGCCCGCAGTGATCAACAACGTATCGCCACGCTGCGCCATCCCTTGCGCCTGGGCGATTTCCAGTGCCGTCGAACACACCTCGTCAACCTGGCGCAGCCGATCATTGACCACCGAGTGAATGCCCCACGCCACGCTCAGGCGGCGAGCGGTTTGCAGGTTCGGTGTCAGGTTGAGGATCGGCGCTTTCGGCCGCTCGCGCGCCGCACGCAAGCTCGAGGTGCCGGACTCGCTGTAATTGACCAGCACCGCCACCGGCAACACATTGCTGATACGACGAATCGCGCAGCTGATTGCATCGGATACGGTGGCCTCGGCTTTCGGTCGGCTAACGTCGAGTTGAGTCTGATAATCCGGGCCATTCTCAACCTGGCGAATGATCTTGCTCATCATCTGCACCGCTTCCAGCGGGTACTCGCCGGACGCGGTTTCCGCCGAGAGCATCACCGCATCGGCACCTTCGGCCACCGCGTTGGCGACGTCGGTGACTTCGGCGCGGGTCGGTGCCGGGGAGAAACGCATCGACTCAAGCATCTGCGTCGCCACCACCACCGGTTTGCCCAGTTCGCGGCAAGTGCTGATGATGTTCTTCTGGATCTGCGGCACGCTTTCGGCCGGTACTTCCACGCCGAGGTCGCCACGGGCAACCATGATCGCGTCGCTCAGCTCAGCAATCTCGCGCAGTTGTTCAACTGCCGACGGCTTCTCGATTTTCGCCATCAGGAACGCCTTGTCGCCGATCAGCGCGCGGGCCTCGATGATGTCTTGCGGACGCTGCACGAACGACAGCGCGACCCAGTCCACACCCAGCTCCAGACCGAAGCTCAAGTCGCGGCGATCCTTGGCCGTCAGCGGGCTGAGGTCGAGCACCGCTTGCGGCACGTTCACGCCTTTGCGGTCCGACAGTTCGCCGCCATTCAGCACGGTGGTGTCGATGGCGTCGGCGTATTTGGTGACCACGCGCAGACGCAGTTTGCCGTCGTCGAGCAGCAGGTCCATACCGGCTTGCAGTGCTTCGATGATCTCCGGGTGCGGCAGATTCACCCGGCGTTCATCACCCGGCGTCGCATCCAGATCAAGACGAAATGCCTGGCCGCGATGCAGTTGCACCTTACCGTCGGCGAACTTGCCAACTCGCAGTTTCGGCCCTTGCAGATCCATCAGGATGCCCAGCGGATAGTTGAGCTGGCGCTCGACTTCGCGGATCCACTGATAGCGCTTGGCATGGTCAGCGTGATCGCCGTGGCTGAAATTCAGGCGGAAAATATTCACCCCGGCCTCGACCAGTTCACGGATATCAGCAATGCCATCCACCGCAGGCCCGAGGGTGGCGAGGATTTTGACCTTTTTATCAGGCGTCATGTTTAGGGCTCTCGAGGATCAGGATGGCGCGGAAGTCGTTGACGTTGGTGCGGGTCGGCTCGGTGACGATCAGCGCGTCGAGCGCCTCGAAATAGCCGTAGCCGTTGTTGTTATCCAGTTCGTCGCTGGCGCTCAGACCGAGGGCGGCGGCGCGGGCGTAGCTGTCCGGGGTCATGATTGCGCCGGCGTTGTCTTCCGAACCGTCGATTCCGTCGGTGTCACCGGCCAGCGCGTAGACACCGGGCAGGCCTTTGAGGCTGTCGGTCAGGCTGAGGAGAAACTCGGCGTTGCGTCCGCCGCGACCATTGCCGCGCACGGTGACTGTGGTTTCGCCGCCAGACAGAATCACGCACGGCGCCGCCAGTGGCTGGCCGTGCTGGACGATCTGCCGCGCGATACCGGCGTGGACTTTCGCGACTTCGCGCGACTCGCCTTCCAGGTCACCGAGAATCAGCGGACTGAAACCGGCCTGACGACATTTCACCGCCGCCGCTTCCAGCGATTGCTGTGGGCGCGCGATCAACTGGAAATGACTGCGCGCCAGGCTCGGGTCGCCGGGTTTGACGGTTTCCGATTCAGGGCTTTGCAGCCAGTTGCGCACCGAGGCCGGCACTTCAATGTTGTAGCGTTTGAGGATCGCCAGCGCTTCGGCACTGGTGCTCGGGTCGGCCACGGTCGGTCCCGAAGCGATGACCGTGGCGAGGTCGCCCGGCACATCGGAAATCGCGTAGGTATACACAGTCGCCGGCCAGCAGGCCTTGCCCAGGCGTCCGCCCTTGATCGCCGAGAGGTGCTTGCGCACGCAGTTCATCTCGCCGATGGTCGCGCCGGATTTGAGCAGGGCTTTGTTGATCGATTGCTTGTCGGCGAGGGTGATGCCTGCGGCCGGCAAGGCGAGCAGGGCAGAGCCGCCGCCGGACAACAGGAAAATCACGCGGTCGTCTTCCGTCAGGTTACTAACGAGATCCAGCACGCGTTTGGCCACGGCCAGGCCAGCGGCGTCCGGCACCGGATGCGCGGCTTCGACCACTTCGATTTTTTCGCACGGTGCGCCGTGACCGTAACGGGTCACTACCAGCCCGGAAACTTCGCCGGTCCAGCAGCGCTCGACCACTTGCGCCATGGCAGCTGCGGCTTTACCGGCGCCGATGACAATCACCCGACCACTGCGGTCGGCTGGCAGATAAGCTTCAAGGACTTGCTGCGGATGAGCCGCGTCGATGGCTGTGGTAAACAGCTCGCGCAGCAGTTGTTGCGGATCGACCGACATGGCGGGCCCCCGGAATTCTTGTTATTGGGATAAAGCGACAACGGTGCAGCGACGCGGTCCTTGTGGGAGCTGGCTTGCCAGCGATTCAGGCACCGAGGTCATTCAGGAAAACCGAGTCGATGCCATCGCGGGCAAGCCCGCTCCCACAGAGAGCGAGCCACAGGCGCGGATTATTTTTTATCGCGAATCGAGAAGTTGGCCATGTGTTCCAGGCCTTTGATCAGCGCCGAGTGATCCCAGTTGCTGCCACCGATGGCCGCGCAGGTGCTGAACACTTGCTGAGCGTTGGCGGTGTTTGGCAGGTTGATGTTCAGCTCCTTGGCGCCTTGCAGGGCCAGGTTCAGATCCTTCTGGTGCAGGCTGATGCGGAAGCCCGGATCGAAGGTGCCTTTGATCATGCGCTCGCCGTGTACTTCAAGAATCTTCGAGGACGCAAAACCGCCCATCAGCGCTTCACGCACCTTGGCTGGATCGGCACCGTTTTTCGAAGCGAACAGCAGGGCTTCGGCAACGGCCTGAATGTTCAGCGCCACGATAATCTGGTTGGCGACTTTGGCGGTCTGACCGTCGCCATTACCACCGACCAGCGTGATGTTCTTGCCCATGGCCTGGAACAGCGGCAGTGCGCGTTCGAAGGCATCGGCGTCGCCACCGATCATGATGCTCAGGGTAGCCGCCTTGGCGCCGACTTCACCACCGGACACCGGAGCATCGAGGTATTGCGCGCCTTTTTCGTTGATCTTCGCGGCGAACGCTTTGGTGGCGGTCGGCGAGATCGAACTCATGTCGATGACGATTTTGCCTTTGCTCAGGCCTGCTGCAACGCCGTCGGCGCGGAACAGCACGTCATCGACCTGCGGGGTATCCGGCACCATGACGATGATGAATTCCGCTTCTTGCGCGACTTCGCGCGGATTGGCCAGGGCGACGGCGCCAGCAGCGACCAGATCAGCCGGGGCCGCGTCGTGGTGCGCGGACAGGAACAGGCTGTGACCGGCTTTCTGCAGGTTCGCCGCCATTGGGTGGCCCATGATGCCGGTGCCGATAAATCCGATTTTAGCCATGAGAAAATCCTCTTTTTATTCTGATGCTGCAATGTGGTCTTGGAGACGCAGCAAATTCATTGTGGGAGCTGGCTTGCCAGCGATGACGGTGGGTCAGGCAACATATTTGTTGTGTGTGCCGCCGCCATCGCGGGCAAGCCCGCTCCCACAGGGTTTTGTATTTTTGTTCAGATTGCGTTGTGGCTCTTGAGCCAGCCCAGGCCTGCCTCGGTGGTGGTCAGCGGTTTGTATTCACAGCCAACCCAGCCCTGATATCCGATGCGATCAAGGTGTTCGAACAGGAAGCGATAGTTGATCTCGCCAGTCCCCGGCTCGTTACGCCCAGGGTTGTCCGCCAGTTGCACATGGTTGATCTCGCCCAGGTGCGATTGCAGGGTGCGGGCCAGATCGCCTTCCATGATTTGCATGTGATAGATGTCGTATTGCAGGAACAGATTGGCGCTGCCGACCTGCTCGCGAATCGACAGGGCTTGCGCCGTGTTGTTCAGGTAGAAACCCGGAATGTCGCGGGTGTTGATCGCTTCCATCACCAGTTTGATGCCGACCGCTTGCAGCTTGTCGGCGGCGTACTTGAGGTTGGCGACGAAGGTTTTTTCAACAGTTGCATCGTCCACGCCTTGCGGCCGGATGCCGGCCAGGCAGTTGACCTGAGTGTTACCGAGAACCTGCGCATACGCGATGGCCAGATCGACCCCGGCGCGGAACTCTTCAACCCGATCCGGCAGGCAGGCAATGCCGCGCTCGCCCTTGGCCCAGTCACCGGCCGGCAGGTTGAACAGCACTTGGGTCAGGCCATTGGCATCAAGTTTGGCCTTGATTTCGGCAGAGCTGAAATCGTACGGGAACAGGTACTCGACACCGCTGAAACCAGCCTTGGCGGCGGCGTCGAAACGGGCAAGAAAATCCTGTTCGGTGAACAGCATGGACAGGTTGGCTGCGAAACGCGGCATGGTGGTCTCCTAAAAGCGGATGTGACACGGTGGGTCAGACTAAACGCGATCAGTCCCCTCTCCTGGGGGAGAGGGTTAGGGTGAGGGGAGAATCAAGGTTGGCCCAAAATCCCGCGAACGACACAACATCGTTCCCTCACCCCAGCCCTCTCCCCAAGGGAGAGGGGGCTAAAGGCAATCAGTCGAGCAACGAAATCGCCGTCGGCGCGTCGTTGCCAACCAGTGCCAGGTCTTCGAATTCGTTGACGGCGTTGATCTCGGTTCCCATGGAGATGTTGGTCACACGCTCCAGGATGATCTCGACAATCACCGGCACTTTGAACTCTTCGATCATCTGTTCGGCCTTGCGCAGGGCAGGGGCGATTTCCGACGGTTCGAACACACGCAGTGCCTTGCAACCGAGGCCTTCGGCAACTGCGACGTGGTCAACCCCGTAACCGTTGAGTTCCGGCGCGTTGAGGTTATCGAAGGACAACTGCACGCAGTAGTCCATCTCGAACCCGCGCTGTGCCTGACGGATCAGGCCCAGGTACGAGTTGTTCACCACGACGTGGATGTAAGGCAGTTTGAACTGAGCGCCGACCGCCAGTTCTTCGATCATGAACTGGAAATCATAGTCCCCCGACAGGGCCACGACTTTACGGCTCGGATCGGCCTTGACCACGCCCAGCGCTGCCGGAATGGTCCAGCCCAGCGGGCCGGCCTGACCACAGTTGATCCAGTGCCGCGGCTTGTAGACGTGCAGGAACTGCGCGCCGGCAATCTGCGACAGACCAATGGTGCTGACGTAGCAGGTGTCCTTGCCGAACACCTGGTTCATTTCTTCGTAAACGCGCTGCGGCTTGACCGGCACGTTGTCGAAGTGAGTCTTGCGATGCAGGCTGGCTTTGCGCTGTTGGCAATCTTGCAGCCAGGCGCTGCGGTTTTTCAGTTTGCCGGCGGCTTGCCATTCGCGCGCGACTTCGATGAACACGGTCAGCGCTGCAGCAGCGTCGGAAACGATGCCCAGATCCGGCGTGAACACACGACCGATCTGCGTGCCTTCGATATCCACGTGAATGAACTTGCGGCCTTCGGTGTAGACGTCAACCGAACCGGTGTGACGGTTGGCCCAACGGTTACCGATGCCCAGCACCACGTCGGATTTCAACATGGTGGCGTTGCCGTAACGGTGCGAAGTCTGCAGGCCGACCATGCCGACCATCAACGGGTGATCATCCGGAATCGTGCCCCAGCCCATCAGGGTCGGGATCACTGGAATACCGGTCAGCTCGGCGAACTCCACCAGCAGATCGCTGGCGTCGGCATTGATGATGCCACCACCGGCAACCAGCAACGGACGCTCGGCCTGATCGAGCAGGGCCAAGGCTTTTTCAACTTGAATGCGCGTTGCGGTCGGCTTGAACAGCGGCAGTGGCTGGTAAGCGTCGATGTCGAATTCGATTTCCGCCATCTGCACGTCGAACGGCAGGTCGATCAGCACCGGGCCTGGACGGCCGGAGCGCATTTCGAAGAAGGCTTTCTGGAACGCGTAAGGCACTTGGCCCGGTTCCAGAACGGTGGTCGCCCACTTGGTCACCGGCTTGACGATGCTGGTGATGTCGACAGCCTGGAAATCTTCCTTGTGCATGCGAGCACGCGGCGCCTGGCCGGTGATGCACAGAATCGGGATCGAGTCGGCGGAGGCGCTGTACAGACCGGTGACCATGTCGGTACCGGCCGGGCCGGAAGTGCCGATGCACACGCCGATGTTGCCGGCCTTGGTGCGGGTGTAGCCCTCGGCCATGTGCGAGGCGCCTTCAACGTGGCGAGCGAGGACGTGATCGATGCCACCGACTTTCTGCAGGGCGGAATACAGCGGGTTGATCGCAGCGCCGGGAATGCCAAAAGCGGTATCAACCCCTTCACGGCGCATCACCAGAACGGCGGCTTCGATTGCTCTCATTTTGCTCATGGTTTTGTGCCTCTTACGTTTTGTAATTGTATACAAGTGGCTTTGCGCAGAGTTTATTCACGGCGGACGGCGCAGGTCAATCCATTTTCTCAAGCGCCCGTTTCATTCGTCGGAAGCCGTATCTACTGTGGCTTTTCGTCGCATGCGGCGCTTTTCGAGAATTATTGTATACAAAAAAATAATTCATTGTGTTCTATTTGTTGAGTCGAGCTGCGGCACTTTCGCGCAGCCAACAGCTTTTCCTATAACAAAATGAGGACGGCACCATGAGCGCTTTAACCTTGAAAGTTGCAGTCAACCTGGTCAATCAGGCCATCGCCGCAGGGCGCGCAATCTCCGCAGCCCCGCTGACCATCGCGGTACTCGATACCGGTGGCCACCTGGTCACCCTTCAACGCGAAGACGGCGCGAGCCTGCTGCGCCCGGACATCGCCATCGGTAAAGCCTGGGGCGCCATTGCGCTGGGCAAGGGCTCACGCTTGCTGGCAGTGGATGCTCAACAACGCCCGGCGTTTTTCGCCGCACTCAACAGCATGGGCCAGGGCAGCGTCGTGCCGGCACCGGGTGGTGTGTTGATCCGCGATCAGGCGGGGAATGTGCTGGGGGCGATCGGCATCAGTGGCGATGTGTCGGATATTGATGAGCAGGTGGCGATCAAAGCGGTGGAGGCGCTGGATCTGCGCGCCGATGCAGGCGTGGCGGCTTGATCTGAACTAAATCGCCACGGCTGGCATTGTGGTGATGACTAAGCGGGGCGGCGTCGTTAGACTGCCGCCCCGTTTTTGTATCAAGGAAGATCAGCGTGAAGACGCTATATGCCATCTCTCTGGCCACGGCCATGACCCTCAGCAGCTCTTTTCTGCATGCCGCCGAACAGCTCGATCCCGACGAAATCGCTTTCAACGCGCTCAGTCCGGTAGTTTCTGCGCTGCTCAACGCCGACGATGTTCCCGAACTGATGGAACGCGCCGAGACTCTGTCAGACACTGACACCTTGCAGGCGATCGCAGTTTATCTGGCCGCCAGCCGTGAAGATCCCAAGCAAATCCTCGCGCCTTATCAGGTTGCCGCACTGTTTGCCCGGCGTGGTGATGACAAACTCGCACTGCGCTATCTGCAAGAAGCCGATGATCGCGGCCTGTGGTTCGGCCCGCTGTTGGCCGGTGACGAAGATTTCTCCGAGCTGCGCGAGACCGCCACCTATAAATCGGTGCTGACCAACGCGCAGGAGCGCTACAAGAAAATCGCTGTAGGCAAGGTCGGCGCGATTTCCGTGCTCAACCCGTCGGCGAACATTCCTGTGCCAAAAGCCTGCCGCCCCGTCGTGGTCTGGCTGCACGGTTATGGCGTCAATGGCGAGCTGGGTGAGGGCTACCAACCGCTGGCCGATACTGGCGCAATCATTCTGGGGATCAACGGCACGCAGATGATCAACGCAGTCGACAGCTTCCGCTGGATCGGCCCCGGCTTCGAAGGCACCCATCAGACGGTGCAGCAGGGCCTCAAAGCCCTGGAAGCGCAACAATGCATCGACCGCAAACGGGTGTTCCTGATGGGCTTCTCCCAGGGTTCGCAACATGCCGGCGCCTTGCTGGCGCAACATCCGGACGACTACGCCGGCGCGCTGCTGTTGTCACCCGGCGGCATGCAGCCGACGCCAACCGAAAGCAAGGCCCGCGGCAAGCGTGTGTTTGTCATCAATGGCCAGAAAGAAGGCCCGGGCAATCAGCAGATGAGCGCCGATTTCCGCAAACTGTTCAGCGATGGTAACGAGGTCAAGTCCCGCACCCACGAGGGTGGGCACGTCTTCCCCGACGACTGGAGCACCTCACTCCCGCAAGCACTGCGCTGGTTGATGGGTGAAGAGGTCTGAAAACCTCGGATGGCTGTTGGATCGTTAGCGTCTGATCGATAGTCATCGCTGGCAAGTCGAATCGTCGCACCGCAGCTCCCACAGTTTGCTGTGTTGAACACAAATTCTGCGATCGACACTAGTCCCTGTGGGAGCTGGCTTGCCAGCGATGGAGGCCTCACAGACACATGTAGACAACAGACGGGTCCAGCTAGATGGATCATTGAGGTCTAGCCTCTTGATGAATTCATCATCAAGGGGCAACGGATTGCCTGATCTTCCCGCTTCACATCGTCTGCGAGCCGGCCGCTATGCCGAACCTGATCGAATCTATCTACTGACCACCAACACCCTCAATCGTGAGCCGGTTTTCGCTGACTTCGCTTTGGGACGATTGGTCGTTCATCAATTTCGCCGCGCACAAGATCTCGGGTTAGCCAAGTCGCTGGCTTGGGTCGTCATGCCCGATCATTTTCACTGGTTGGTGGAGCTGGAAAATTGCTCCCTGCGCAAACTGATGCGTGAGACCAAATCTCTGAGTACTCGAGAGGTGAATCTTCGCAGTGGCAGGACTGGGCCGCTGTGGCAGCAGGGCTATCATGACCGTGCACTGAGGCGCGAAGAGGATTTGGTGAAAATGGCGCGGTATGTGGTGGCCAATCCATTGCGGGCTGGACTGGTTGAAAAGCTAGGCGACTATCCACTGTGGGATGCGATTTGGGTTTGACAACTCGGAATCGAGTTGCCTTCATCGCTGGCAAGCCAGCTCCCACAGGTTTTGTGTAAAACCCAAATTCTGCGAACGCCACTAATCCCGATGGAAGTTAGCACGCCAGCTCCTACAGGTTTATGTTTAGAACGCGAATTTTGCGAACGACGCAAAACCTGTGGGAGCTGCGGTGCGACGATTCGACTTGCCAGCGATGCGGTCACCGCGGTATTTCAGTCCGGCTCACACCCCTTGAGTACCAACCGAATAATCGTCTGCGCCGCTGCCTCGTAATCCGCCTCGTCCAGTTTGTCCTTGCCGGTCACCGCAGAAATCTGCCAGTCGAAATCGGCGTAGGTCTGGGTGGCGGCCCAGATGCTGAACATCAGGTGGTTGGGGTCGAGCGGGGCGATCTGGCCGCGGTCGATCCAGGTCTGGATGCAGTCGATGTTGTGCTTGGCCTGGCTGTTGAGCTGTTCCACCAGGTCGGCGCTCAGGTGTGGAGCGCCGTGCATGATTTCGCTGGCGAACACCTTCGAGGCAAACGGCAGGTCGCGCGAAATGCGGATCTTCGAGCGGATGTAGCCGCTCAGCACTTCGCTCGGCACGCCGTCCGCGTTGAACGGCGTCGAGGCCTGCAGAATCGGCACGATGATACTTTCCAGGACCTCGCGGTAGAGGTTTTCCTTGGACTTGAAGTAGTAGTAGACGTTGGGTTTGGGTAACCCCGCCTTGGCCGCGATATCACTGGTTTTGGTCGCAGCGAAGCCCTTGTCGGCAAATTCTTCACTGGCGGCACGCAGGATCAGTTCTTTGTTGCGCTCGCGGATAGTGCTCATAAACCAGGTGGTTCCTTGCCTGTTCTGGCGGTTGCGCATGGTAGCACCGGCCTCACGCGGCGCTCAACAATGCACCATGTGGTCTGCGGTCGCGCTATGCTGCGCAGCATTATTCACAGAAGGAAACATGATTCATGGCAGGAAGCAGTTTGCTGGTGCTGATTGACGACATCGCCGCCGTACTCGACGACGTTGCGTTGATGACCAAAATGGCCGCCAAGAAGACCGCCGGGGTGCTTGGCGATGACTTGGCGCTGAACGCCCAGCAGGTCTCCGGGGTGCGCGCCGAACGGGAAATCCCCGTGGTGTGGGCGGTGGCCAAGGGCTCGTTCCTGAATAAACTGATCCTCGTGCCATCGGCGCTGGCGATCAGTGCGTTCGTGCCATGGCTGGTGACGCCGCTGTTGATGGTCGGCGGCGCCTACCTGTGTTTCGAAGGTTTCGAAAAACTCGCGCACAAGTTTCTGCATAGCAAGGCTGAAGACGAAGCGGAGCATGCGCAACTGACCGAAGCAGTCGCCGATCCCGCGACTGATCTGGTGGCGTTCGAGAAAGACAAGATCAAAGGCGCGATCCGCACTGACTTCATTCTGTCGGCGGAAATCATTGCCATTACCCTCGGCACCGTGGCCGGCGCTTCGCTGACTCAGCAAGTGATCGTGCTGTCGGGCATCGCCATCGTGATGACTGTCGGTGTTTATGGCCTGGTGGCGGGCATCGTCAAACTCGACGACCTCGGCCTGTGGCTGACCCAGAAGCCTGGGCAAATGGCTAAAAGCATCGGCAACGGCATCCTGCGTGCAGCGCCGTACATGATGAAAAGCCTGTCGGTGATCGGCACGGCGGCGATGTTCCTGGTCGGCGGCGGCATCCTTACCCACGGCGTGCCGGTGGTGCATCACTGGATCGAAGGCGTTAGCGCAGCGGCCGGTGGTGCCGGGTTTGTGGTGCCGACGCTGCTCAACGCCGTGGCGGGGATTATCGCCGGCGCGGTGGTGTTGGCCGGCGTGATGGTGATCGGCAAGCTGTGGAAAGCGTTGAAAGGTTAAACCCGGACGCAAACAAAAAGGGCCATTCGACTCGCATCGAATGGCCCTTTTTTGTGGCTGCCGGGTTTACTCGGCGATCTGCAACTTACGCGACTCGGTGTACACGTAACGCACTTTCTCGTACTCGAACGGCGAGTTCAGCTGGCCGTAGCGGAAGCTGGTCTGGTAGCGCTTGTCGACGCCGCGCAGTGCCCATAGTTCCGGGTGGTTGGAGCTGACTTCCGAGACATTGAGGAAGTTGATCGCCGATTCTGCGGTGTAGTCCACGGCGAGGCCGGCGGTGTCGCGGATGTTCGACGGGCCGAGGATCGGCAGTACGAAGTAAGCGCCACCCGGTACGCCGTAGAAGCCCAGGGTCTGACCGAAGTCTTCGCTCTGGCGCGGCAGGCCCATAGCGGTGGCCGGGTCCCACAAACCGGCGACGCCGATGGTGGTGTTGAGCAGCAGGCGCGCGGTGGTTTCCATCGAGCGCTTGCCTTTGAACTGCAACAGGCTGTTGACCAGGTTCGGCACGTCGCCAATGTTGTTGAAGAAGTTGCTCACGCCAGTACGCAAAAAGCTCGGCGTAATGTAGCGATAACCATCGACCACCGGCAGGAACACCCACTGGTCGAAGCGGTAGTTGAAGTGATAAACGCGACGGTTCCACTCTTCCAGCGGGTCGTAGACGTTCAGCGCACTGAGCGTCGAACGCTCGAACTCGCGCTGATCCAGGCCCGGGTTGAATTTAAGTTTGGTCAACGGCTCTTTGAAGCCGTCGCTGTCAACGACTACCGGTGCATTGGCTTTGCTGTTGTCGGCCTGGGCCACGCCTGCACAGAGTAACGCTGCGGTCAGCAGGAGATATTTAGCCACGGAAGAACTCCAGCATGGCGTCGCTGTTGACGCGGTAGTTTAGGTTGCCGCAATGGCCGCCGAGTGGGTAAACGGTCAGGCGATCACCAAAGGTCTTGCGCAGGAAACCGAGGTCGCCCGGGCCGAGAATCACGTCGTCGGCGTTATGCATGACGGCGATTTTCGGGCTGTCGTGCAGGTAATCCTTGAGTGCGTACAAGCTGACCTGATCGATCAATTGCAGCAGGCTGCCGCCGTCGGTACGGGCGCGCCACATCGGAATCACCTGTTCGGTCAGGTAGCAGTCGAAGTCGCATTGCAGCGCACGCTTGAGAAACGGCGAGAGGCTGGTGCCTTCGGTGATCGGGTATTTCGGCGGCGTGATCAGGCCGCGACGGTTGATCAGGTCCGAGGTAAACGCGATGTCAGCCGCCGAGAAACGGAACGAGGTGCCGATCAGCATCGCCATCTGTTCATTGGTCAGGTGCTGCTTGGACTGTTGAAAGTCGTAGAGCAGGGCGTCGTTGAGGTCGATGTAGCCTTTCTGCTGGAAGTAGCGAGTCAACTTGCTCAGCACCAGTTCATAGAAAGTGGTGCTGTTATTGATGCCTTTCACTTCGGTCTGTACCAACTTGTCGAGGTTGGTGATCGAGGTGTAGAGGTTGACCGGCGGGTTCAGCAGCAGGACTTTCTTGAAGTTGAAGCTGCGGCGGGTTTCGTCCAGATGCGCAACGAAGGCGGCATCAAGAGCACCGAGGCTGTAGCCGCTCAGATAATAGTCGGTGACCGCCACTTTCGGATTCTGCGCACGCACGGCCTGCATCACCCGGTACATGTCTTCGGCGTCTTCTTTGGTCACGCCCGGGGTCGCAAAGCGCGACGCGGCGCTGATGAAGTCGAAACTGGTCGGCGAGGACAGCTGCACGACGTTGTAGCCAGCCTTGTAATAAAGCTTTTTCAGGTATTCGTTGAGCGTGCTGTCATAGCGTGCGCCGGTGCCGGCGATCAGGAAGATCAGCGGTGCAGGCTTGTCTTGGGTGGCGATGCGGTAGGTGAGCTTTTTCACTGCCCAGAAATTGTCCGGCAGGGTGAACTCACGCTCCGGGCGCAGCGTGAGGCTGCGGTCGGTCTGATTGATGTCCTCGTCCAGCGGCAACTCCGGGCGCAAGTCCGGCGGCGTCGTGGCGATGGTCGCCTCGAACGGATTGGTCAAGGGATAGCCATAGCTGGCGGCGTCGATATCCACCGCCAGTGCGGACGCACTCAAAATAAGGCCGCCAAAAAAGGCGGCGAAGCGCAAGGAACGGAGCATGACTGAATCCCTTAAAGGAAGGTGCCGAATGAAGTTCGCAGGCTATGACCACCGCGGTTGCGCCAAAGTGCCATGCCTCGGCACCAAACAGGCAGAATTCGGGGTAATAGTAGCTAAACGATACACTTTGCAGCGATTGAATGGCCAGTTAAGTGTTGTTAGCGCTTGCGTATGGGTGGCGGCAGATTAAGCTGGCCGCCGATTTCGATGATTGGAGTACCTCATGTCCCGCCGCTTGTCCGTGATTCTACTGCTTGTTCTGCTGCCGTTGTGGCTGGCTGCCAGTTACGGCGCGCGTTACGGTTTCATGGAGGACGGGCAGTGGGTCGGCATCTGTGTCGATGAGGCCAGCCGCTGGGAATGTCAGTTACGCTCGAACCTTGGGTGGATGATTCACTTCAAGGTGCTGGGCTGGACGGCGTTGGCTGCGGCGCTACTCGGATTTGTCGTGCCGGGGCGTGCCGGGTGGTGGCTGGCGGTGTTGGCGTTGGTGTTCGGGCTGCCGGCGCTGGCGCTGTACAACACCACGTTGGCGGTGTTTGCGGTGGTGATTGCCGGGTTGCGGTTGGTCAGATAGTCCCGTAGCGCCTGACGGTCAGTCATCGCTGGCAAGCCAGCTCCCACAGGATAATTGCTGAACACAACATGTGTGTACGACACAAAAACTGTGGGAGCTGGCTTGCCAGCGATGAGGGCTTAGCAGGCGCTAAAGATCAGTTGCGAACCCGCAAACAGCGCCACAACCCGGCAACCATCAACACACTTACGAATGCCCAACCCCACGCCTGCTGATTCAGCAACCCTTCAACAAACAACTGTGGCGCAACCCCCGCGCCGATGATGAAGGCAAGCAAGGCAATCTCGCGACGCGGCACGCTCACCGGTCGGCACAGGTACACCAGCGCCGGCAGAATGAACGCCACACTCGGAAAGCTGCGATAACGCGGATCGATCACCAGCTCCAGCATCATCACCGTCGCGGCAAAACCTGCCGCCGACACCAGCCAGCCCGCGCGACGCTCGAGGAGAGTGAATGCGCGCCCACGCCAGCCGGTGCGGGCGCTCAAGGTCAACGCGGCGTGCGTCAGAATCAGCAGATTCAAAGCCGTCAGCAAGCCGACCCACAACCATTCACTGGCAAACCGTGTGGTCACTCGCGCCAGATCGCCCCACGCGCCAATCGAACACGCGGCGAGGGCGCCCAGCAGCGGCAGCACCAACGCTGAACGAGTGCTGCGCACGCGACCGCCGAGCAACAGCGTGCCAAGGAAAATCAAACCGCCGACCGCCAGCCACTGCGACCAGTACGGCACGTTCGACACCGGGCCGGCGAGGATGGCTTTGTCCTGACGATCTGCATCGAACAGGCCCCAATAACCGCCGACCGCGCCTTCGCTGGCGCGTTTCCACGGCTGATCGAAGGCTTCAATCAGGTTGTAATGCCAGCCCTCGTGCTCGGCCATGGTGACAAAACCACGAATGAACTTGGCCTCATTGACCCGGCTCGGCAGGGCGGTTTCACGCTGACGGCCTTCGCTCGGCCAGCCGGTTTCGCCAATCATCACGTCTTTAGGCGCAAATTTTTTGCCGAACACCTGACGCACCTCGGCCACATGTTGCAGTGCCGCGTCGATGTTCGACGGATCGTCTTCCCAGTACGGCAGCAAGTGGATGGTCAGGAAGTCCACCGCCGGCGCGATTTCCGGGTGCTTGAGCCAGAACTCCCAGACATCCGCATACGTAACCGGTTGCTTGACCTGGCTTTTGACCTTGTTGATCAAGCGAGCCAGTTGCGCGCCAGTGACTTCCTTGCGCAGCAAGGCTTCGTTGCCGACGATCACTGCGCTGACCACGTCCGGGTTGGCGTTGGCCGACGCAATCAACAGGTCGACTTCTTTCTCGGTGTCCACCGGGTTGCTGTTGACCCAGGCGCCGATCATCAACTTCAAGCCATGCTTGCGCGCCAGATCCGGCAGAGCATCGAGGCCGGTCATGGAGTAGGTGCGGATACATTCGAAGCGCGTGGCGAGCAGGGCGAGGTCGGCGTCCATGCGCTCGGGGCGCAGTTTGAATGGCACGTCGAACGGCGACTGATCTTTATCGAACGGGGTGTAGGAGGCGCATTGCAGCTTGTGCGTCGGCGTGGCGGCGTCCGGCAGAATCACCGGTTTACCGAGGCCATACCAGAAGCCGCAAAGCGCAAACAGCCCGAGCAGGCTGGCGAATATATAAGGAAGAAGAGGAGAGCGTGAAGTCGCGGACATGGTCAGGCCGAGTGGCTGCAAAGCGACGCATGTTACCTGCATTTAACGCCGGTCAGGTGGCCCGCATCACTTTGACATGCAAAGTTCGGGCGGATTGCCCGAGGCGCTTTCCCGGCGCGGGATTAATGGCGTTCTGATGTCGTTTCTCGATGGCTTGAGGTCGCTGGCAGAGCAGGTCGCGATGGGCGTCAGGTTGATGATCAAAGCCGTCAGCTCTCTGTTGATAAAGCGCACTGACATTCGATCCAGATTGCGGTCAGGCGTGATGGGCGCTGTGCACCATAACAATACGTTGACGTCGCCCGGCATCCGTCGGGCGCAGCATTTCGGGGAAGTAACGATGAAGATGCGACGACTTTTAGGCGCAGGGGCCGCTCTGGTGCTTGCGGTGGGATCCACGCTCGCCAGTGCTGAAACCAAAACCCTGAACATCGGTTACGTTGACGGCTGGTCCGACAGCGTCGCGACCACCCACGTGGCGGCCGAAGTGATCAAGCAGAAACTCGGCTACGACGTGAAACTGCAAGCCGTCGCCACCGGAATCATGTGGCAAGGCGTTGCTACCGGCAAACTCGATGCAATGCTGTCCGCCTGGCTGCCGGTGACCCACGGCGATTACTGGACCAAGAACAAGGATCAGGTCGTCGATTACGGCCCGAACTTCAAGGATGCGAAAATCGGCCTGATCGTGCCGGAATATGTGAAAGCCAAGTCCATCGAAGACCTGAAAACCGATGACACCTTCAAAAATCGCATTGTCGGCATCGACGCCGGCTCAGGCGTGATGCTCAAGACTGACCAGGCGATCAAGGATTACGGCCTCGATAAGTACTCACTCAAGGCCAGTTCCGGCGCCGGCATGATTGCCGAGCTGACCCGTGCCGAGAAGAAAAACGAATCCATCGCCGTCACCGGTTGGGTACCGCACTGGATGTTCGCCAAGTGGAAACTGCGCTTCCTCGACGACCCGAAGGGCGTGTACGGCGCGGCTGAAACCGTCAACAGCATCGGCAGCAAAGAACTCGAAGCCAAGGCGCCGGAAGTGGCCAAGTTCCTGAAAAACTTCCAGTGGGCGTCGAAAGACGAAATCGGCGAAGTGATGTTGGCGATTCAGGATGGTGCCAAGCCTGATGCAGCGGCTAAAGCATGGGTAGCCAAACACCCGGAGCGCGTGGCTGACTGGACCAAATAACAGCAGCAGCAGCGCGATACCTGTGGGAGCGGGCTTGCCCGCGATAGCGGTCTGTCAGTTGACTAATCAGTTGGCTGACACGACGCCATCGCTGGCAAGTCGAATCGTCGCACCGCAGCTCCCACAGTTTTTTGTGTGTGCTGGAAATTGGCACAAGTGTCATGGCGGTCTACTACTAAGGTCGTCTGGAACCCGGCTCGCAGCCGCATACAGTGGATATGTTCCAACTATAAAAATCTGTGCTGCGAGGATAAAAACAATGAACGACAGCATTTACCTCTCGATTCAAAACAGCCCGCGCTTCAAGGAGCTGGTCAGCAAGCGAGAAAAGTTCGCCTGGATTCTTTCGGCGATCATGCTCGGGCTTTACTCCGGATTCATCCTTCTGATTGCTTACGGGCCGCATATTCTGGGCGCGAAGATCAGTCCTGAGTCATCCATTACCTGGGGCATTCCGATCGGTGTCGGGCTGATTCTCTCGGCCTTCATCCTGACCGGCATCTACGTGAAACGCGCCAACGGCGAATTCGACGACCTGAACAATGCGATTCTCAAGGAGGCTCAGCAATGATCCGGCGTCTATTGGCTCTATTGAGTGTCGCGGCTTTCGCGCCGGGTGCCTGGGCGGCTGACGCCCTGACCGGTGCAGTGGCCAAACAACCGCTGAACATTCCGGCGATCCTGATGTTCGTGGCGTTCGTTGGCGCGACCTTGTACATCACCTATTGGGCGTCGAAGAAAAACAACTCGGCGGCCGACTACTATGCGGCCGGTGGCAAGATCACCGGCTTCCAGAACGGTCTGGCGATTGCCGGTGACTACATGTCGGCGGCGTCCTTTCTGGGGATTTCCGCGCTGGTGTTCACCTCCGGCTACGACGGCCTGATCTACTCGATCGGCTTCCTGGTGGGCTGGCCGATCATTCTGTTCCTGATCGCCGAGCGCCTGCGTAACCTGGGCAAGTACACCTTCGCCGACGTGGCGTCCTACCGCCTCGGGCAAACCCAGATTCGCTCGCTGTCCGCCTGCGGTTCGCTGGTGGTCGTGGCGTTCTACCTGATCGCGCAGATGGTTGGCGCCGGCAAGCTGATCCAGCTGCTGTTCGGCCTTGACTACCACGTTGCGGTGATCCTGGTCGGCGTGCTGATGTGCATGTACGTGCTGTTCGGCGGCATGCTGGCGACCACTTGGGTGCAGATCATCAAGGCCGTGCTGTTGCTGTCCGGTGCCTCGTTCATGGCACTGATGGTGATGAAACACGTCAACTTTGACTTCAACACACTGTTCTCTGAAGCGATCAAGGTTCACGCCAAAGGCGAAGCGATCATGAGCCCGGGCGGGCTGGTGAAAGATCCGATCTCGGCGTTCTCCCTCGGTCTGGCGCTGATGTTCGGTACCGCCGGCCTGCCGCACATCCTGATGCGCTTCTTCACCGTCAGTGACGCGAAAGAAGCTCGCAAGAGCGTGCTCTACGCAACTGGCTTCATCGGCTACTTCTACATCCTGACTTTCATCATCGGCTTCGGCGCGATCCTGCTGGTCAGCACCAACCCGGCGTTCAAAGATGCAGCGGGCGCTCTGCTCGGCGGCAACAACATGGCGGCGGTGCACCTGGCTAACGCAGTCGGTGGCAGCATCTTCCTCGGCTTCATTTCTGCGGTAGCTTTCGCGACTATTCTGGCCGTTGTGGCTGGTTTGACCTTGGCCGGTGCCTCGGCGGTGTCTCACGACCTGTACGCCAGTGTGATCAAGAAGGGCAAGGCGAACGAGAAGGACGAGATTCGCGTTTCGAAGATCACCACCATCGCCTTGGCGGTGCTGGCGATCGGCCTGGGTATCTTGTTCGAAAGCCAGAACATCGCGTTCATGGTTGGTCTGGCGTTCTCGATTGCCGCGAGCTGTAACTTCCCGGTGCTGCTGCTTTCGATGTACTGGAAGAAGCTGACCACCCGTGGGGCGATGATTGGTGGCTGGTTGGGTCTGATCAGCGCGGTTGGCTTGATGATCCTTGGTCCAACCATCTGGGTGCAGATTCTGCATCACGAGAAGGCGATTTTCCCTTATGAGTATCCGGCGCTGTTTTCGATGATTATTGCGTTTGTGGGGATCTGGTTCTTCTCGATTACTGACAAGTCGGCGGCTGCGGACAGGGAGCGGGCGTTGTTCTTCCCGCAATTTGTGCGTTCGCAGACTGGGTTGGGGGCGAGTGGGGCGGTTTCGCACTAAGCGCCATTAGTTTTGAGAAAATGCCCTGGTCGTGAGATTGGGGCATTTTTTTTTGTGTGGGCGGTTATCGGGTTTTGGGGTGCATATCCGTTGCTGCGGTGATGGCTTCTTGCGGTTTCGCCCTTACGGCGAGTCACCTTTTCCAGACGCCGAAAAGGTAACCCAAAAGGCTTTGCCCTGACGTTCGGCCCTCGCTGTGGCTCGGGTTCCTTCGCTCCGGGATTGATCCGGGGGCATCGCCTCCGGTTTGCTTCGCTGCACCTCCTCTCGATGTGTTTGGCTTCGCCAAACGTCGCTGCGCTCCCACCCCCGGATCAATCCCTCCACTCAGCCTTCCGACGGGCGCTCGAAATCAAAAGCGGTACTCGAGCTAACGCTCATTGTGTTGAGTGGTGAGAAGCGAAGTGCGGTTTTCGGATGGATCTCAAAACCTGTGGGAGCTGCGGTGCGACGATTCGACTTGC
Source organism: Pseudomonas sp. TWP3-2 (assembly GCF_049897765.1). Taxonomy (NCBI): domain Bacteria; kingdom Pseudomonadati; phylum Pseudomonadota; class Gammaproteobacteria; order Pseudomonadales; family Pseudomonadaceae; genus Pseudomonas; species Pseudomonas sp. TWP3-2. The sequence goes on from NZ_JAFCWW010000009.1 coordinate 205,484, forward strand.
CAGCGATGGCGGCCTCACAGCCGACCAATCTCTTCCGGATGTCCACACCCCCTGTAGGAGCTGCCGAAGGCTGCGATCTTTTGATCTGGCTTTTGCTGTGGCTGTGCCGTGGCTTTTGATCTCCAGCCCCATCGGCAGGCCGAGCGTAGGCGCTCATCAGGGGTAGGCGCGCAGCGCCGTGCGGCGAAGCCGCATTCATCGAGAGGAGGTGCAGCGCAGCAAACCGGAGGCGATGCCCCTGATGGGCGCCGTAGCGAGGGAACACTGAGCCTAGGCGAAGTGCCGTACGTCAGGGTAAAGCCTTTTGGGTTACCTTTTCGGCGTTTGGAAAAGGTGACCCGCCGTAAGGGCGGAACCCTAAGAAGCCATCACCGCAGCAACGGATATGCCCCCAACCCAAAAACCGCCACACAAACAAAAACGGCCCCTATAAAAATAGAGGCCGTTCCCGAATGCAACTCAAGACATCAAAGCAAAAGAAATCTTATTTGCGATCTTCCAGCTTGGTAATGTCCCGCGACTCATACCCAGTGTACAGCTGACGCGGACGGCCAATCTTATACGGGCTGGAGAGCATCTCTTTCCAGTGCGAAATCCAGCCAACAGTACGTGCCAGCGCAAAAATCACAGTGAACATGCTGGTCGGAATGCCGATCGCCTTGAGGATGATCCCCGAGTAGAAGTCGACGTTCGGATACAGCGAGCGCTCGATGAAGTACGGGTCGGTCAGCGCGATCTCTTCCAGGCGCATGGCCAGTTCGAGTTGCGGATCGTTTTTGATGCCCAGTTCTTTCAGCACTTCGTCGCAAGTCTTTTTCATGACGGTAGCGCGCGGATCGCGATTTTTGTAAACGCGGTGACCGAAGCCCATCAACTTGAACGGATCGTTCTTGTCCTTGGCCTTGGCGATGAACTTGTCGATGTTCGAGACATCGCCGATTTCATCGAGCATGGTCAATACGGCTTCGTTCGCACCGCCGTGGGCAGGGCCCCACAGTGCGGCGATACCGGCGGCGATACAGGCGAACGGGTTGGCACCCGAAGAGCCCGCCAGACGTACGGTGGAGGTCGACGCGTTCTGCTCGTGGTCGGCATGCAGGATGAAGATCTTGTCCATGGCCTTGGCGAGCACCGGGCTGATCGGTTTGATCTCGCACGGGGTGTTGAACATCATGTGCAGGAAGTTTTCCGCGTACGTCAGGTCGTTGCGCGGGTACATCATGGGTTGACCCATGGAGTACTTGTAAACCATCGCTGCCAGAGTCGGCATCTTGGCAACCAGGCGGATCGCGGAGATTTCGCGATGCTGCGGGTTATTGATGTCCAGGGAGTCGTGGTAGAAGGCCGAGAGGGCGCCGACTACGCCGCACATGACGGCCATCGGGTGGGCGTCGCGACGGAAGCCGTTGAAGAAGGTTTTCAACTGCTCGTGAACCATCGTGTGGTTTTTCACGGTGCTGACGAACTGGGCCTTCTGTTCTGCAGTCGGCAATTCGCCGTTGAGCAACAGATAGCAGGTTTCCAGGTAGTCCGACTGTTCAGCCAGTTGTTCGATCGGGTAGCCACGGTGCAACAGAATGCCGTTGTCGCCGTCGATATAAGTGATCTTCGATTCGCACGAGGCGGTCGACATGAAACCCGGGTCAAACGTGAAGCGGCCCGTGGCCGTCAGGCCCCGAACATCGATAACATCGGGACCAACGGTGCCGGTTAAAATGGGCAGCTCGACGGGGGCTGCGCCCTCGATGATCAACTGCGCTTTTTTGTCAGCCATGTGGCCTCCTATTTATGCTTGAAATCATCAGACAGACCCCCCACGCAGGGCCCGCACCACTATAGTGAGATAAATTCGAATGTCAATTTGCCTAAAGTCTTGCTCCAGAAGGCTTTAACCGTACTTTTTCCTCGAAATTGCCTGCCATTTACGCCTTTTATTCAACTTGTGCAATCCGCTATTGGGGGTAGGTGATTGCGTTGTCATTAGTAGCCTAACTGTCTATACTCGGCGACCGACCGCCAAGGGCTTTTGGGCTTGCTTTCATTGGGGGTCGCATCCCTGGGTGGTGGTTACCTGACCAGTGCACTCCCCAACAACTTTGCCCTGATTGTTAGGGGCTCTTCAGTGTGAAAAAAAAGCCGTGAAAAGCCAACGACCTGTAAACCTAGACCTAAGGACCATCAAACTCCCCATCACCGGCGTTACGTCGTTTCTTCACCGTGTTTCCGGCATCATCCTCTTCCTGGGCCTTGGCATCATGCTTTATGCATTGGGCAAATCCCTGGGTTCCGAGGAAGGTTATGTCGAGGTGAAGGCATGCTTGACCAGTCCGCTGGCCAAGTTCGTAGCATGGGGCCTTCTGTCCGCTCTGCTGTATCACCTGGTTGCCGGCGTGCGCCACTTGATCATGGACATGGGCATCGGTGAGACGCTGGAAGGCGGCCGCCTGGGCTCGAAAATCATCATCGCCATTTCCGTGGTGCTGATCGTTCTGGCAGGAGTTTGGATATGGTAACCAGCGTTACGAACCTTTCGCGTTCGGGCCTCTATGACTGGATGGCGCAGCGTGTGTCTGCGGTCGTTCTCGCGGCTTATTTCATCTTCCTGATCGGCTACCTCGCCGCGAACCCTGGCATTGGCTACGAGCAATGGCACGGCCTGTTCGCTCACAACGGGATGCGTATCTTCAGTCTGCTGGCCCTCGTTGCCCTGGGCGCTCACGCCTGGGTCGGCATGTGGACCATCGCGACCGACTACCTGACGCCGATGGCGCTGGGCAAGTCCGCGACTGCAGTACGTTTCCTTTTCCAGGCAGTATGCGGCGTCGCGATGTTCGCTTACTTCGTCTGGGGTGTGCAGATTCTCTGGGGTATCTGATTCATGGCTAACATTCCAACGATTTCTTTCGACGCCATCATTATTGGTGGCGGCGGTGCTGGCATGCGCGCAGCGCTGCAATTGGCACAGGGCGGTCACAAGACTGCCGTGATCACCAAGGTTTTCCCGACGCGTTCGCACACTGTATCGGCTCAGGGTGGCATCACCTGCGCGATCGCTTCTGCCGATCCGAACGATGACTGGCGCTGGCACATGTACGATACCGTCAAGGGTTCCGACTACATCGGTGACCAGGACGCTATCGAATACATGTGTCAGGAAGGCCCGGCTGCCGTTTACGAGCTGGACCACATGGGCATGCCGTTCTCGCGTACCGAGCAGGGCCGTATCTACCAGCGTCCGTTCGGCGGTCAGTCGAAGGATTACGGTAAGGGCGGGCAGGCTGCCCGTACTTGCGCCGCTTCCGACCGTACTGGCCACGCGCTGCTGCACACCCTTTATCAGGGCAACCTGAAAGCCGGCACCGTGTTCCTCAACGAGTACTACGCTGTCGATCTGGTGAAAAACCAGAAGGGCGAGTTCGTTGGTGTGATCGCAATCTGCATCGAAACCGGCGAAACCACCTACATCCGCGCCAAGGCTACTGTTCTGGCTACCGGCGGTGCAGGTCGTATCTACGCTTCCACCACCAACGCCCTGATCAACACCGGTGACGGCGTCGGCATGGCTCTGCGTGCTGGCGTGCCGGTACAAGACATCGAAATGTGGCAGTTCCACCCGACCGGCATCGCCGGCGCCGGTGTGCTGGTTACCGAAGGTTGCCGTGGTGAAGGTGGATACCTGATCAACAAGCACGGCGAGCGTTTCATGGAGCGTTATGCTCCGAACGCCAAAGACCTTGCCGGTCGTGACGTGGTTGCCCGCTCGATGGTTAAAGAGATCATCGCCGGTAACGGTTGCGGTCCGAATGGCGACCACGTAATGCTCAAACTCGACCACTTGGGCGAGGAAGTGCTGCACAGCCGTCTGCCAGGCATCTGCGAACTGTCGAAGACTTTCGCCCACGTTGACCCGGTTGTTGCTCCGGTTCCGGTTGTTCCGACTTGCCACTATATGATGGGCGGCGTGCCGACCAACATTCACGGTCAGGCGATCACCCAGAACGCTGATGGCGAAGACCAGATCATTCATGGTCTGTTCGCGGTAGGCGAAGTGGCTTGCGTATCGGTTCACGGTGCCAACCGTCTGGGCGGCAACTCGCTGCTCGACCTGGTGGTATTCGGCCGCGCTGCCGGCCTGCACCTGGAAAAGGCTCTGACCGACGGCATCGAATACGATGACGCCATCGAAGCTGATATCGATGCAGCCCTGTCGCGTCTGAACGCACTCAACACCCGTACCGACGGCGAAGACGTTGCTACCCTGCGTCGCGAGCTGCAAAGCTGCATGCAGAACTACTTCGGTGTGTTCCGTACCGGCGAATACATGCAGAAAGGTATCGCCCAGCTGGCTGACCTGCGTACGCGTATCGCCAACGTCAAGATCAACGATAAGTCGCAGGCGTTCAACACTGCACGTATCGAAGCGCTTGAGCTGCAAAACCTGCTGGAAGTCGCTGAAGCCACTGCTATCGCGGCCGAAGTCCGTAAAGAGTCCCGCGGCGCGCACGCCCGTGAAGACTTTGAAGATCGTGACGACGAAAACTGGCTGTGCCACACCCTGTACTTCCCGGGTGACAAGCGCGTAACCAAGCGTGCCGTGAACTTCTCGCCGAAAACTGTTCCGACTTTTGAACCTAAGATTCGGACTTATTAAGGGTGGCCGCCATGTTGCAAGTCAGCGTTTATCGTTACAACCCTGATCAGGACGCCGCGCCGTTCATGCAGGAATTCCAGATCGATACCGGTGGTAAAGATCTGATGGTGCTGGACGTGCTGGCCCTGATCAAAGAGCAGGACGAGGGTTTCTCCTATCGTCGCTCTTGCCGTGAAGGTGTCTGCGGTTCCGACGGCATGAACATCAACGGCAAAAACGGTCTGGCGTGCGTTACGCCGCTGTCCGCTGTCGTAAAAGGCAACAAGTTGATCGTTCGTCCGCTGCCAGGTTTGCCGGTTATCCGTGACCTGGTTGTCGATATGAGCATCTTCTACAAGCAATACGAGAAGGTTAAGCCATTCCTGCAGAACGATACGCCGGCTCCGGCCATCGAGCGTCTGCAGTCCCCTGAAGAGCGTGAAAAGCTTGACGGTCTGTACGAGTGCATCCTGTGCGCTTGCTGCTCGACCTCTTGCCCGTCCTTCTGGTGGAACCCGGACAAGTTCCTGGGTCCAGCCGCTCTGCTGCAAGCGTATCGCTTCCTGGCAGACAGCCGTGACACCAAGACGTCCGAGCGTCTGGCTTCGCTTGATGACCCGTTCAGCGTATTCCGCTGCCGGGGCATCATGAACTGCGTCAACGTATGTCCGAAAGGCCTGAACCCGACTAAGGCCATCGGTCACATCCGTAACATGTTGCTCTCCAGCGGCGTGTGATTCAGCCGATGTACCTGTAGCACCGCAACAACTGTAGAGGCCGTGGCGCGGGCTTCAACCCGCGCCAAGGCTATAACCAGAGCAGCAGCCATAAGCTGCGGCTCTTATTTTGAAGAAATGAGACAAGCAGGGGCATCCGGGCTGGTACCCGGACTATCAGTGTGATCCTAAGTGGCTTGTTTTAGTCGCTGCATTCGGACTTCTGCAAGTTTGCTCGGTGTCGACATCGATGGTGTTCCCCTAACCGAGGGTGACCAAGCATGCAAGAAAGCGTGATGCAGCGCATGTGGAACAGCGCCTACCTTTCAGGTGGAAACGCTGCCTATGTGGAAGAGCTCTACGAGCTCTACCTGCACGACCCTAACGCTGTGCCAGAAGAGTGGCGCACCTACTTTCAGAAGCTGCCTGCCGACGGCGGCTCTGCCACTGATGTTTCGCACTCCACAATTCGCGATCATTTCGTGCTGCTGGCAAAGAACCAGCGCCGCGCTCAACCGGTTTCCGCCGGGAGCGTGAGCAGTGAGCACGAGAAGAAGCAAGTTGAAGTGCTGCGATTGATCCAGGCCTACCGTATGCGTGGCCACCAGGCAGCCCAGCTTGACCCGCTGGGGCTGTGGCAGCGTCCTGCACCTGCAGACCTGTCGATCAATCATTACGGCTTGACCAATGCCGATCTTGATACGACCTTCCGTGCCGGCGACCTGTTCATCGGCAAAGAGGAAGCGAGCCTACGCGAAATTCACGAAGCGTTGCAGCAGACATATTGCCGCACCATCGGCGCTGAATTCACGCACATCACCGATTCCGAGCAGCGTCACTGGTTCCAGCAGCGTCTGGAAAGCGTGCGCGGCCGTCCAACGTACTCCGCCGACATCAAGAGCCACCTGCTCGAGCGCGTCACCGCCGGCGAAGGTCTGGAAAAATACCTGGGTACCAAATACCCGGGTACCAAGCGTTTCGGTCTGGAAGGCGGCGAAAGCCTGATTCCGATGCTCGACGAGCTGATCCAGCGTTCCGGTTCCTACGGGACTAAGGAAGTCGTGATCGGCATGGCCCACCGTGGCCGTCTCAACGTGCTGGTCAACACCTTCGGCAAGAACCCGCGCGAGCTGTTCGACGAGTTCGAAGGCAAGAAGAAGGTCGAGCTGGGTTCCGGTGACGTTAAATACCACCAGGGCTTCTCGTCCAACGTGATGACCACCGGCGGTGAAGTTCACTTGGCGATGGCGTTCAACCCGTCTCACCTGGAAATCGTTTCCCCGGTGGTAGAAGGTTCGGTTCGCGCTCGTCAGGATCGTCGTAACGACCCTACCGGTGAGAAGGTTCTGCCGATCTCGATCCACGGTGACGCGGCATTCGCCGGTCAGGGCGTGGTGATGGAAACCTTCCAGATGTCGCAGACCCGCGGTTTCAAGACCGGCGGTACCGTGCACATCGTGATCAACAACCAGGTTGGTTTCACCATCAGCAACCCGCTGGACTCGCGTTCCACCGAGTACGCGACCGACGTTGCGAAGATGATCCAGGCGCCGATCCTCCATGTGAATGGTGATGATCCGGAAGCCGTATTGTTCGTGACCCAGCTCGCCATCGACTACCGCATGCAGTTCAAGCGTGACGTGGTAATCGACCTGGTCTGCTACCGCCGTCGTGGCCACAACGAAGCTGACGAACCAAGCGGCACCCAGCCTCTGATGTACCAGCAGATCACCAAGCAGCGCACTACCCGTGAGCTGTACGCTGACAGTCTGACCCAGAGCGGCGTGCTCGACGTTGAGCGTGTTCAGGCGAAAGTCGACGAATACCGCAACGCGCTGGACAACGGTCTGCACGTAGTGAAAAGCCTGGTCAAAGAGCCGAACAAAGAGTTGTTCGTGGACTGGCGTCCGTATCTGGGCCACGCCTGGACTGCGCGTCACGACACGAGTTTCGACCTGAAGACCTTGCAGGAACTGTCCGCCAAGCTGCTGGAAATTCCGGAAGGCTTCGTGGTTCAGCGCCAGGTTGCGAAGATCTACGAAGATCGCCAGAAAATGCAAGCCGGCGGCCTGCCGATCAACTGGGGTTACGCCGAAACCATGGCGTACGCGACCCTGGCGTTCGAAGGTCACCCGATTCGCATGACCGGTCAGGACATCGGTCGCGGTACGTTCTCGCACCGTCACGCTGTTCTGCACAACCAGAAAGATGCTGGCACTTACATTCCGTTGCAGCACCTGTACGACGGTCAGCCGCGCTTTGACCTGTACGACTCGTTCCTGTCGGAAGAAGCCGTTCTGGCGTTCGAATACGGTTACTCGACCACCACGCCGGATGCGCTGGTGATCTGGGAAGCCCAGTTCGGCGACTTCGCCAACGGTGCCCAAGTGGTTATCGACCAGTTCATCACCAGTGGCGAGCACAAGTGGGGCCGTCTGTGCGGTCTGACCATGCTGCTGCCGCACGGTTATGAAGGTCAGGGTCCTGAGCACTCTTCGGCTCGTCTGGAGCGTTACCTGCAACTGTGCGCCGAGCACAACATTCAGGTAGCTGTACCGACCACGCCGGCTCAGATCTACCACTTGCTGCGTCGTCAGGTGATTCGTCCGCTGCGCAAACCATTGGTCGTCCTGACTCCGAAGTCGCTGCTGCGCCACAAGCTGGCCATCTCGACCCTGGAAGATCTGGCCGAAGGTTCGTTCCAGACCGTGATCCCGGAAATCGATGTACTGGACCCGCAAAAGGTCGAGCGCGTTGTTCTGTGCAGCGGCAAGGTCTACTACGACCTGCTGGAAAAACGCCGTGCCGAAGGCCGCGAAGATATCGCCATTGTGCGTATCGAGCAGCTGTACCCGTTCCCTGAGGACGACTTGAAAGAAGTCCTGGCTCCTTACACCAACGTCAAACATGCCGTCTGGTGTCAGGAAGAGCCGATGAACCAGGGCGCCTGGTACTGCAGCCAGCACCACTTGCGCCGCAGCATCAGCAACCTCGACAAGTCTCTCGTACTTGAGTACGCGGGCCGTGAGGCTTCTGCTGCACCTGCTTGTGGTTACGCATCGATGCACGCCGAGCAGCAGGAAAAACTGCTGCAAGCCGCGTTTACCGTTTAACGCCTTCGCGCATTTGAAACCGAATTTAAGGAACTACAGATAATGGCTATCGAGATCAAAGCCCCCACTTTCCCGGAATCGGTTGCCGATGGCACCGTTGCCACCTGGCACAAAAAACCGGGCGACGCTGTCAAGCGTGACGACCTGATCGTCGACATCGAAACTGACAAAGTCGTACTGGAAGTTCTGGCTACTGCCGACGGCGTGCTGGGCGCAATCGTCAAGAACGAAGGCGACACCGTTCTGTCCGACGAAGTCCTGGGCTCCATCGAAGCGGGCGGCGCTGCTGCCGCTGCTCCGGCTGCCGCTGCCGCTGCCGCTGCTGCTCCGGCTGCTGCTCCAGCTGCCGCCGGCGCTGACGAAGATGCTATCGCTGCTCCTGCCGCGCGCAAGCTGGCTGAAGAAAACGGCATCAACCTGGCGTCCGTAAAAGGCACTGGCAAAGATGGCCGTGTGACCAAGGAAGACGTGGTTGCCGCTGTTGAAGCCAAGAAAGCTGCTCCGGCTGCTGCACCGGCCAAGGCTGCCGCTCCATCGGCCGCTGCCCCGGTACTGGCTGCTGGCGACCGCGTCGAGAAGCGCGTGCCAATGACCCGCGTTCGCGCCACCGTGGCCAAGCGTCTGGTTGAAGCACAGTCGAACATGGCGATGCTGACCACTTTCAACGAAGTCGACATGACCGAAGTCATGGCCCTGCGTTCGAAGTACAAGGACCTGTTCGAGAAGTCCCACAATGGCGTACGCCTGGGCTTCATGTCGTTCTTCGTCAAGGCTGCCACCGAAGCGCTGAAGCGCTTCCCGGCTGTCAACGCTTCGATCGACGGTGCCGACATCGTTTACCACGGCTACGCCGACGTTGGTGTTGCAGTTTCCAGCGATCGCGGTCTGGTGGTTCCGGTTCTGCGTAACGCCGAACTGATGAGCCTGGCTGAAATCGAAGGCGGCATCGCCACCTTCGGCAAGAAAGCCCGTGACGGCAAACTGTCGATGGACGAAATGACCGGCGGTACGTTCACCATCACTAACGGTGGTACCTTCGGTTCGATGATGTCGACTCCGATCGTCAACCCGCCGCAGGCAGCGATTCTGGGCATGCACAACATCATCCAGCGTCCGATGGCAATCAACGGTCAGGTCGTGATCCGTCCGATGATGTACCTGGCACTGTCCTACGATCACCGTCTGATCGATGGCAAAGAAGCTGTGACCTTCCTGGTGACCATCAAGAACCTGCTGGAAGATCCGGCTCGTCTGTTGCTGGATATCTGATAGAAGCAGTCACGCGCTGCAAGCTTCAAGCTGCACGAAAAGGCAGCCTGGCTTGCAGCGCGCGGCTTGAAGCTTTTCGCTCAAGAGGATTTTTTGAATGTCGCAGAAATTTGACGTAGTAGTGATCGGTGCTGGCCCTGGTGGCTACGTGGCAGCTATCAAAGCCGCTCAGTTGGGCCTTTCGACCGCCTGCATCGAGAAGTACACCGACAAGGAAGACAAACTGGCGCTGGGCGGCACTTGCCTGAACGTCGGCTGCATTCCTTCCAAGGCGCTGCTGGACAGCTCCTGGAAATACAAGGAAGCGAAAGAAAGCTTCAACGTTCACGGCATCTCGACTGGCGAAGTCAAAATGGACGTCGCTGCGATGGTTGGCCGCAAGGCTGGCATCGTCAAGAACCTGACCGGCGGCGTTGCTACCCTGTTCAAGGCCAACGGCGTTACTTCGATCCAGGGCCACGGCAAACTGCTGGCTGGCAAGAAAGTCGAAGTCACCAAGCCTGACGGTTCGGTAGAAATCATCGAAGCCGAAAACGTCATCCTGGCTCCAGGTTCGCGTCCGATCGACATTCCACCGGCTCCGGTCGACCAGAATGTCATCGTTGATTCGACTGGCGCACTGGAATTCCAATCGGTACCAAAACGTCTGGGCGTGATCGGCGCAGGCGTGATCGGCCTGGAACTGGGTTCGGTATGGTCGCGTCTGGGTTCGGAAGTGGTTGTCCTGGAAGCGCTGGACACTTTCCTGATGGCAGCGGACACCGCTGTGTCCAAGGAAGCGCTGAAAACCCTGACCAAACAGGGTCTGGACATCAAACTGGGCGCTCGCGTCACCGGTTCGAAAGTCAACGGCAACGAAGTTGTTGTTAACTACACCGATGCCAATGGCGAACAGACCATCACTTTCGACAAGCTGATCGTAGCCGTTGGTCGCCGTCCGGTGACCACTGATCTGCTGGCTGCCGACAGCGGCGTGACCCTCGACGAGCGCGGTTTCGTGCACGTTGACGATCACTGCGCCACCACCGTACCGGGCGTTTTCGCCATCGGTGACGTGGTACGTGGCATGATGCTGGCTCACAAGGCATCCGAAGAAGGCATCATGGTTGTCGAGCGCATCAAGGGCCACAAAGCCCAGATGAACTATGACTTGATCCCTTCGGTTATTTATACTCACCCGGAAATCGCCTGGGTTGGCAAAACCGAGCAGGCCTTGAAAGCCGAAGGCGTTGAAGTTAACGTCGGCACCTTCCCGTTCGCCGCTTCCGGCCGTGCCATGGCCGCCAACGATACCGGTGGTTTCGTCAAGGTCATCGCTGATGCCAAGACCGACCGCGTATTGGGCGTGCACGTGATTGGCCCGAGCGCTGCAGAGCTGGTTCAGCAGGGCGCGATCGGTATGGAATTCGGCACCAGCGCTGAAGACCTGGGCATGATGGTTTTCTCCCATCCGACCCTGTCTGAAGCCTTGCACGAAGCTGCTCTGGCTGTGAATGGCGGCGCCATCCACATTGCCAACCGCAAAAAGCGTTAAGACACAATAAGAAACCACGGCGGTAATGGCCCGTCGTGAGCCTTGCGAGCAAGACTCACCGCGGAAAGTCCGCTGGACGCAGTCTTGCGTAGCTCAGCTACGCAAGCAGCAGTCACAGGTGGCGCGGCACTCATCAAGAGCGCAGCGCCGAATGCGCAGTACCTAACGAAGACGGTAATAAGCATGAATCTTCACGAGTATCAGGGTAAGCAGCTGTTCGCTGAATACGGCCTGCCAGTTTCCACTGGTTACGCAGTAGACACCCCGGAAGCAGCAGCAGAAGCTTGCGACAAAATCGGCGGCAGTGAGTGGGTTGTCAAAGCCCAGGTCCACGCTGGTGGTCGCGGTAAAGCGGGCGGCGTAAAGCTGGTTCGTAGCAGAGAAGACGCCAAAGCCTTCGCACAGCAGTGGCTGGGCAAGCGTCTGGTGACTTACCAGACTGACGCCAATGGCCAGCCAGTCACCAAGATCCTGGTTGAATCGTGCACTGATATCGCTAAAGAGCTGTACCTGGGCGCTGTCGTTGACCGTTCGAGCCGTCGCATCGTGTTCATGGCTTCCACCGAAGGTGGCGTGGACATCGAGAAGATCGCTCACGAAACCCCAGAAAAAATTCTGAAAGCCACTATCGATCCACTGGTTGGCGCTCAGCCATTCCAGGGTCGCGAGCTGGCATTCCAGCTGGGTCTGGAAGGCAAGCAGGTTGCTCAGTTCGCCAAGATCTTCGTAGGTCTGGCCAAACTGTTCAAGGATCACGACCTGGCTCTGCTGGAAGTGAATCCGCTGGTGATCAAGGCTGACGGCGATCTGCACTGCCTCGACGCCAAGATCAACATCGACGCCAACGCCATGTACCGTCAGCCTAAGCTGAAGACTTTCCACGATCCGTCGCAAGACGATCCGCGCGAAGCGCACGCTGCCAAGTTCGAACTGAACTACGTAGCACTGGAAGGCAACATCGGTTGCATGGTCAACGGTGCTGGCCTGGCCATGGGTACCATGGACATCGTCAACCTGCATGGCGGCAAACCAGCCAACTTCCTCGACGTGGGCGGCGGTGCTACCAAAGAACGCGTTACCGAAGCGTTCAAGATCATCCTGTCCGACTCCAACGTCGCTGCAGTACTGGTCAACATCTTCGGCGGCATCGTTCGTTGCGACATGATTGCCGAAGGCATCATCGGTGCAGTGAAAGAAGTCGGCGTGAAAATCCCGGTTGTTGTTCGTCTTGAAGGCAACAACGCTGAACTGGGCGCTAAAGTACTGGCAGAAAGCGGTTTGAACATCATCGCTGCTACCAGCCTGACCGACGCTGCTCAACAAGTCGTTAAAGCTGCGGAGGGCAAGTAATGAGCGTCCTGATCAATAAAGACACCAAAGTTATCTGCCAGGGTATTACCGGTTCGCAAGGTAGTTTCCACACCCAGCAAGCCATCGAATACGGCACCAAGATGGTTGGTGGCGTAACTCCGGGCAAGGGCGGCACCGAGCACCTGGGTCTGCCAGTGTTCAACACTGTGAAAGACGCTGTAGCGGCCACTGGCGCTACCGCCAGCGTGATCTACGTTCCGGCTCCTTTCTGCAAGGACTCGATCCTGGAAGCGGCTTTCGGCGGCATCAAGCTGATCGTTTGCATCACCGAAGGCATTCCTACCCTGGACATGCTGGATGCCAAAGTAGTTTGCGACGAGCTGGGCATTGTCCTGATCGGTCCTAACTGCCCAGGCGTGATCACTCCAGGCGAATGCAAGATCGGCATCATGCCAGGTCACATTCACTTGCCAGGCAAGGTCGGTATCGTTTCGCGTTCCGGCACCCTGACCTACGAAGCTGTGAAGCAGACTACTGACGCCGGTTTCGGTCAGTCGACTTGCGTCGGCATCGGTGGTGACCCGATCCCGGGTTCGAACTTCATCGACATCCTGAAGCTGTTCCAGGAAGACCCGAAGACCGAAGCGATCGTGATGATCGGCGAGATCGGCGGTTCGGCTGAAGAAGAGGCTGCTGCCTACATCAAGGCACACGTGACCAAGCCGGTTGTTTCCTACATCGCTGGTGTGACTGCTCCTCCGGGCAAGCGCATGGGCCATGCTGGTGCAATCATCTCTGGCGGCAAAGGCACTGCAGACGAGAAATTCGCTGCGCTGCAAGACGCAGGCGTAAAAACCGTGCGTTCGCTGGCAGACATCGGCAAGGCCCTGGCCGAGCTGACCGGTTGGGCTGTCAAGTAAGCCACGCGCTTAGCTGACGCTACACCAGACAAAGGCCACCTTCGGGTGGCCTTTGTTGTTTCTGGCTTAAAAGGATAGGAGGGCTTTTGTGGCGAGGGGATTTATCCCCGTTGGGCTGCGAAGCGGCCCTAATTCAAGCGACCGTGCTCTGTCTGGTGTTCCAACCCCAAATGCTTCGGGGCCGCTGCGCAGCCCAACGGGGATAAATCCCCTCGCCACAGAGTTCTCTGCAGGAAATTTAGATACGTAAATGCGACACAGCAACGTCGCGTATCGGATAGTTCGCCCTCTAACAGTGCGTTTGTCAGGCAAATTCGTTAGGCTAGCAGCCATTTTTGCGTCCGCCGCCCACAAGGCAGCACCGCGCTATAAGGGTCAATCCCATACGGATCGACAGCATTTCCCTAATCCCACAGGGCAATCCCCCTCTAAATTCCGATTCAGTAGTGTGGTATTTCCTTAATGAAAGTTTTGAAAGGTCAGGACATCCTGGCACTTGGTTTTATGACCTTCGCCCTGTTCGTCGGGGCCGGCAACATCATCTTCCCGCCTATCGTCGGTCTGCAGTCCGGGCCTCACGTCTGGATGGCAGCGCTGGGCTTCCTGATCACGGCGGTTGGCCTTCCGGTCATCACTGTCGTGGCGCTGGCCAAGGTCGGCGGTGCGATGGATGCCCTGAGCAGCCCGATCGGCAAAATCGCCGGTGGTGTGCTGGCAGCTGCGTGCTACCTCGCGGTCGGCCCGTTGTTCGCGACGCCACGCACTGCGACCGTATCGTTCGAAGTGGGCCTGGCGCCATTGACCGGCGAAAGTCCGCTGGCGTTGTTCCTCTACAGTTCGGTGTACTTCCTGCTGGTGTTCTTCATCTCGCTGTATCCGGGCCGTCTGCTGGATACCGTAGGCCGCTTCCTCGCGCCGCTGAAGATCATCGCCCTGGCCGTGCTCGGCATTGCCGCGTTCGCGCTGCCGGCCGGTGATATCGGCGTGGCCACGCCGGAATACGTGGCGGCACCGTTCTCCCAAGGCTTCATCAATGGTTATCTGACCATGGATACGTTGGGCGCTCTGGTATTCGGCATCGTCATCGTCAACGCGATCCGCTCGCGTGGCGTCGAGTCGCCAGCGCTGATCACCCGTTACGCGATCATCGCCGGGCTGATCGCCGGCGTCGGCCTGGCGCTGGTGTATGTCAGCCTGTTCCGTCTCGGTTCCGGCAGCCATGAAGTGGCTGCGGGCGCTACCAACGGCGCCGCGGTGCTGCACGCTTACGTGCAACATACCTTCGGTTCGCTGGGCAGCGGTTTCCTTGCGGTGCTGATTTCTCTGGCGTGTCTGGTGACTGCTGTGGGTCTGACCTGCGCCTGCGCCGAATACTTCAGCGGCGTGCTGCCGCTGTCCTACAAGACGCTGGTCATTATCCTCGCCGCGTTTTCGCTGCTGGTGTCCAACCTCGGCCTGACCAACCTGATCGCGTTCTCGATCCCGGTGCTCACCGCGATCTACCCGCCGTGCATCGTTCTGGTCGGCCTGAGCTTCTGCAAGGACTTCTGGCATGAGCACAGCCGCATTCTCGGCCCGGTGATGCTGGTATCGTTCGTGTTCGGCAGCATCGACGCCCTGAAAGGCGCTGGTCTGGCTGACTGGCTGCCGTCGCAGATGGCTCAGTTGCCGCTGAGCGAGCAGGGTCTGGCGTGGCTGGTGCCGTGCGTGATGACGCTGATGGTCGCGGTGGTGTGCGATCGCCTGCTGGGCAAGCGCAGCGAAGCCCTCGCATAAGATTGCCGGTCCGCCACAAGCGGGTTCTGAGCGCTTAAACAGAAATGCCCCGTATCAATCGATACGGGGCATTTTTTATGCGCGTCAGGCAGTGTCTTTTTCCCTGAGCTAACGTCGAAGGGTTGCCGAAATCTTCATCACAGGGAATTGCATGTCGTTCATTCAAGCCAACCTGATCCACCTGCTCGCCGCGCTGTGGTTTGTCATCTGCTGGGGCGGCTACACCCGTTATGCCTCATGGAAGGGCCGCGACACCGCGTGTCTGGCCAGCGTGCTGCACCTGTACCGCGAAGACTGGATGCGCCGCATGTTGCTGCGTGACAACCGCATCGCTGACGCTAGCGTGATCGGCAACCTCGAGCGCAACGCCTCGTTCTTCGCTTCCAGCACCCTGATTATCCTCGCCGGTATTCTTACCGTGCTCGGCGCGTCCGAGCGGGCGGTGTCGTTGTTGGCGGATATTCCGATGGTGCAGCAGGCGTCGCAGGGCATGTCGGAGATCAAGTTGCTGTGTCTGGCGATGGTGTTTGTCTACGCGTTCTTCACCTTCAGCTGGTGCATGCGCCAGTACAACTTCGCGGCGATTCTGATCGGTTCGGCGCCGATGATTGGTGAGCGGCATGTCTCGGAGCAGGAACGCAAAGCGTTCGCTTCGCGCGCCGCACGAGTCATTTCGATGGCGGCCAACCAGTTCAACTTCGGGCTGCGTTCCTACTACTTCGGCATGACCATGCTCGCCTGGTTCGTCAGCCCGTGGCTGTTCATGCTGATGAGCACGGGTGTGGTGCTGGTGTTGTATCGCCGCGAGTTCCATTCCGACGTTCTCGACGTGATGGTCTATACCCCTACAGAGGCGCCTATTCCTGAGGCGAACAAAGAGGTTGTTTGAATGAGTATTCCGTTCTGGTGTGTGTTTGTCAGCGCGTTGATGATCTATGTGGCGCGTATGCCGGTGGGCAAGGCCATGAAAGAGCAGGGCGGTTACAACAACCACCTGCCGCGTCAGCAACAGGCGCAACTGACCGGCTACGGCGCAAGGGCGCTGGCTGCGCACCAGAACAGTATCGAAGCGTTCATATTGTTTGCGGTGGGTGTGTTGATGGCGCACACCACGCAAACGGCAGGATGGCTGATCGATACACTGGCGATCATTTTCGTGATCGCGCGAATCCTCTACTTGTGGTTCTACCTGGCGGATCTGCCCACGCCTCGCAGTCTGGTATGGCTGGTGGGATTAGTGTGTTCGTTACTGCTGATGATCAGTCCGACATTCAAAACGTTATTGCTCTAGCGGACGGTCCTGCGGTTATGCAGATCATTGGGCGTTAGTGCAAATGACGTTGTAACATCCGGCTTCGGTTTTTCATGGAAGGCAGTTCTTGAAAGGATTTCAAATGTGTAAGCCGCCATACCGTCGACTCGGTCGCTGGATATGGGGCCTTATGGCGTGCGCTGCTTTAGCGCAAGCTTCGCCACCCGTTGAGGCTGATGCGCCCGGGGTAAGGCGATTCGGCGATTTCCTGATCAGCCCGCGTGCAGACAGTGTCTATGGCCCGGGGCCGCACTACGCCATTGCGTTTCGGTCGCAGGAGTACTGGCCTTTCGGCGCCCGCGTAGTCAAAGAGGTGCGTCCGATCATAGCGCTGAGGGAAGGGCAGCCGATGCTTCTGGCCGTCACATCGGGCTACGATGGGGTCAGCACACTGCTCGTCAGCGTCCAGAACGGCACGCCCCTGTCGCGTCAGCTCAGCCCTCTCAAAAATGAAAAGTTTCCCGACTGGGGCGTGCCGCAACCAGGCCGTGAAGACATGTTGCTATTCGCCGAGTCCGGCCGTGCACTGGACACCCGAACGGGCGAAGTGCTGTGGTTCGATACGAGTGTCAAGGCCAACGGCAATCGGGTATGGGGAGATCTGCTGGCGGTGTCGCCCGACAATAGGCTGGCGGCGTACCTGACGTCCAAGGAAATATTGGTGGCCGGCCGAGAGGACGGCCTGACCGCCGCTTATCAGTTGCCACCCGATGCCAACGTTGGTGAGCTGACGGACATCTGGAGGGCGGCCCGCGCCCAATCAGCCCAGGCGCTCAAGAATGGCGTACCTCAAGTCAGCGAACACCGGCTGGCCCGGAATATGAAGATTGCCTGGTTTGCAACGCGCTTCCAATGGCAGGCCAAAAACGACACATGGGAACTGGTTGGCCGTGGCCTCGGCCCCGCACTTCCCCTGTCCGAGCGCTGAGTCTGATGAAAAATTCACTATCGGGTTGTGGCTTCCTGCTGTTGATAGGAATGGTGGTGTCGCTGGAGGGTTGTGTCAGTGACGATGGCGCGAGCAACAGAGAATTCCTCTCGGAAAATCTGGATGCCAGCCAGGCATTGCTCACCTTCGACGTCCAGTTCGCGTTGCCCCCGGATTACACACCCTCGCAAAATCAATTTCATGGCGATGACCGGATCACTCACGACGGTTTTCCTCATATCGAAGTGCCTTATTACCAGAAGGGTCTGGACGTCAGAGCAGGCCTGACCGGGCTGCCTTACATACTGCCAATTCCCTACCCGATACCGGGGATTGAGAAGGGACGCAGCGAATTCAAGGTATTTGGCGAGCGCCTGAACGAACAGCACTATCGTTTTGTGGTGCCGAGTAAATCGAGGTGGAACAGCGGTCATACCTTCGCTCTGCTGTTTCAACGTCGGCAGCGACATGAAACGATCACTTTTCGCTTCGATACGAAGACGTCCTGTGCATCGACATTGAACGTGATAACGCCGGAGTACGGCTATGTACTATCGGTCAGTGCAAAGTTCAAGGACGGGGTGGGCTGTCTGAAGGTGTGTGATGGTCGCCCGGGTTATCCCGGTGATTGTGCCTTTCAGCCGCTGGCAACTAGTGGTGGGTGAGTTGGTTTAGCAGCAAGTGACAGGCAAAAGAAAACCCGCACTAGGCGGGTTTTCTTGTACAGCGATCAAAGCAAGAAGCAGCTTATTGCTTCTTGGCAGCTTCTTCTGCTGCAGCTTTGTTCGATTCAGCCTGAGCTTCGGCAGCTTTGGCGTTTTCTTTCGCTGCGTCGTTCACTTTATCCTGAGCTTTGTTCATGTCTTGCTGAGCTTGCTCAGCATGTTGGTTTGCATCTTGAGCTTTGTCCTCGGATTTTTTATCGCAGGCAGCGAGACCGAGGGAAGCGGTCAACATCAAGGCAATAGCTAAAGTCTTACGCATGGGGTGTTTCTCCTTATGGAAAATAACTACTGGCCTTTCGAGCACGGTCCCTCAGGTTAAGTTCCACGTTTCTTCTAGATATATAACTTTCTTTTACAGTGGAACTTTTAGTGCAGGCTCTACTACCTGAATTGACGACTAACGAGAGTAATTATCAAATGGCCGAAAACCTCGTTTTTGAGCGTGCGACACGATTTCTCTCAGCCTTGCGCCACTGCCAGGTACTCGGATTGCAAGTGCATAGCGCGAGCAATGACGGCTTGACGGTGATCCTGCCATACAGCGAAAAAATCGTCGGCAACCCGCAGACCGGAGTCATTCATGGCGGCGCGCTGACCTCGTTGATGGACACTGCATGCGGCATGTCCACTCTGTGCGTGCTGCCGGAATTCGAGGTCTGCCCGACGCTCGACCTGCGTATCGACTATATGCACGCCGCCGAGCCGCACAAAGACGTCTACGGCTTCGCGCAATGCTACCGCGTCACCACCGACGTGATTTTCGCTCGCGGCTTCGCTTATCAGGATGACCCCGAGCAACCCATCGCCCATGTGGTCGGCACTTTCATGCGTATGGGTAAGAACATCAAAGGCACCAAAGGCTTCGGCGGCGCGATCAGGGGAGAAGGCCTGTGAGCGACGACCTCAAGCAGCAATTACAAGACGCTCACAAAAATGGCGACTACGCGCCGCTGCTGCAATTGATCCCCTACGCAGGTCTGATCGGCATCGAGTGTTCGCGCGTCGGCGATGAGCTGCTGTTCAAGCTGCCAGCGAACAAGGACAACATTGGTAACCCTTTATTGCCGGCAATCCACGGCGGGGTGATTGCCGGATTCATGGAGTTGTCCGCGGCCCTGCATCTGCTGATTTTTACCGGGGCGCCGGGTGTGCCGAAGATCATCGATTTCTCGCTGGATTACCTGCGCACCGGGCAGTTTCGCGACACCTGGGCCAAGTGTCAGGTGTGTCGTCAGGGTCGGCGTGTGGCCAACGTCGCGATCACTGCATGGCAGTCCACCGAGGGCGAACCGATCGCCACCGCGCGTGCGCATTTCAAAATTGATGAGCCCTTGAAATCCTGAACGCTGCCCCCAACTCAATGAACAACCCGCCGCCGACCATTTGGGTCGCGGCCAATGCCATCTGATTGGAGTTTGATGACCATGAGCGTGGAAACTCAAAAGGAAACCCTGGGCTTCCAGACCGAGGTGAAGCAACTGCTGCACCTCATGATTCATTCGCTGTATTCCAACAAGGAAATCTTCCTTCGCGAACTGATCTCGAACGCCTCTGATGCCGTCGACAAGTTGCGCTTCGAAGCCCTGGCCAAGCCAGAGTTGCTCGAAGGCGGTGCTGAACTGAAAATCCGTGTGAGCTTCGACAAGGCGGCCAACACCGTCACCCTCGAAGACAACGGCATCGGCATGAACCGCGACGATGTGGTCACCCATCTGGGTACCATCGCCAAGTCCGGCACTGCCGATTTCATGAAAAACCTGTCGGGCGATCAGAAGAAAGATTCGCACCTGATCGGTCAATTCGGTGTGGGTTTCTACTCCGCGTTCATCGTTGCCGACCAGGTTGACGTATACAGCCGTCGTGCCGGCGCACCTGCCAGCGAGGGCGTGCACTGGTCGTCGAAAGGCGAGGGCGAGTTTGAAGTCGCCAACGTCGAAAAAACCGAACGCGGTACGCGCATCGTCCTGCGCCTGAAATCCGGTGAAGACGAGTTCGCTGACGGCTACCGTCTGCGCAACATCATCAAGAAGTACTCCGACCACATCGCTCTGCCGATCGAAGTGCCGAAAGAAGTTGCGGCTGCCGAAGGCGAAGAGCAGCCGGCCGTTGAGTGGGAAACCGTCAACCGTGCCAGCGCTCTGTGGACCCGTCCGCGCACAGAAGTGAAGGACGAGGAATACCAGGAGTTCTACAAGCACATCGGTCACGATTACGAGAATCCTCTGAGCTGGACCCATAACAAGGTCGAAGGCAAGCTCGAATACACCTCGCTGTTGTACGTGCCGGCCCGTGCGCCATTCGATCTGTACCAGCGTGAAGCGCCGAAAGGCCTGAAGCTGTACGTGCAGCGCGTGTTCGTGATGGATCAGGCCGAGTCGTTCCTGCCGCTGTACCTGCGCTTCATCAAAGGCGTGGTCGATTCCAACGACCTGTCGCTGAACGTGTCGCGGGAAATCCTGCAGAAAGACCCGATCATCGACTCGATGAAATCGGCGCTGACCAAGCGCGTGCTGGACATGCTGGAAAAACTGGCGAAAAACGAGCCTGAGCAATACAAAGGCTTCTGGAAAAACTTCGGTCAGGTCATGAAAGAAGGCCCGGCAGAAGATTTCGCCAACAAGGAAAAAATCGCCGGTCTGCTGCGTTTCGCATCGACCAACACCGATGGCGAGCAAGTTGTCGGTCTGGCCGAATACCTGGCTCGCGCCAAGGAAGGTCAGGACAAGATCTACTACCTGACCGGCGAAACCTACGCGCAGGTCAAGAACAGCCCGCACCTGGAAGTCTTCCGCAAGAAAGGCATCGAAGTGCTGCTGCTGACCGACCGTATCGACGAGTGGCTGATGAGCTACCTGAGCGACTTCGACGGCAAGACCTTTGTCGACGTGGCGCGCGGTGACCTCGATCTGGGCAACCTGGATTCGGAAGAAGACAAGAAAGCTGCAGAAGAAGTCGCCAAGTCCAAAGAAGGTCTGGTTGAGCGTCTGAAAGCCGCGCTGGGCGATTCGGTTGCTGAAGTGCGGGTTTCCCATCGTCTGACCGATTCGCCGGCCATTTTGGCTATCGGCGAGCAGGATCTGGGTATGCAAATGCGTCAGATCCTCGAAGCGAGTGGGCAGAAGGTACCGGATTCGAAGCCGATCTTCGAATTCAACCCGACTCACCCGCTGATCGCCAAGCTCGACAGCGAGCAGAGCGAAGAGCGCTTCGGCGACCTCTCGCACATCCTGTTCGATCAGGCTGCCTTGGCTGCCGGCGACAGCTTGAAAGATCCGGCCGCTTACGTGGCCCGTCTGAACAAGCTGCTGGTCGAACTGTCAGCTTGATCACGTTGTAGGAAAAACCCGCTTCGGCGGGTTTTTTCATTCTGGTGTTTAGCCAATCAGGAGTGAGAAATGAGCCAAGTCACTGTGCGTTCCGTGGTCTACCAGATTGATGGCCAGCCTTATGAAGGTCGATTGGCGTTTGATGCTGGGCATAAAGACGCGCGTCCGGGTTTGTTGATGGCGCCGAACTGGATGGGCGTCAGCGCTGGCGCTGAAGAAATCGCCAAGTCAGTCGCGGCCAAAGGTTACGTGGTGTTGATCGCGGACGTTTATGGTCAATCTGTGCGTCCGCAAAATGCCGATCAGGCTGGCGCGGCGATGATGCCGTTGAAGAACGATCGTGCGTTACTGCGCAAGCGCATGCAGGCGGCTTTCGAGCAGTTGCAGGCGCAGGGTGAGGCGGCAGTGGACACCTCAAAACTGGCGGTGTTCGGTTTCTGCTTTGGCGGTTGTTGCGCGCTGGATCTGGCGCGCACTGGCGCTCCGGTGAAGGCGGCGGTGTCGTTCCATGGCACGCTGGACTCACCGAATCCGGCCGATGCCAACAACATCAAAGGCTCGGTTCTGGTGCTGCATGGCGCTTCCGATCCATTGGTGCCGAAAGAGCAGTTGCCGGCGTTCGAAGATGAAATGAATGCGGCGGGTGTCGATTGGCAGTTGTTGAGTTACGGCGGTGCGGTGCACTCGTTTACCGATCCGCATGCGAACGTGCCGGGCAAGATGATGTATGACGCGAAGACCGCTGCGCGGGCGTTCAAGTCGATGCACAATCTGCTGGATGAAGTGTTTAAAGGCTGAAAAGCCCCTCACCCTAACCCTCTCCCGGAGGGAGAGGGGACTGAGCGTGGGATGCTTGATAGATACATCGACCTGAACGTGCAGCACCGAATCCACAATCGACTCGGCCGTTCAGGTCAATGTACAGCGCCAGACACCTCGGTCGGCTCCCTCTCCCTGTGGGCGGTCCGACGTTTCGGGAGGGCTGGGGTGAGGGTACATCGGCCTGACGCGGTCTAACGCGGCAACTCAATCCGCTCAACTTCCCCAGGCACCGTCGGCCAATCCCCAGCCGCCCACTTGCGCCGCGCTTCATCAATCGCCGCCGGATCACTCGCGACAAAATTCCAGTTGATCCGCCGTGGCCCATCCAGAGGCGCACCCCCGAACAACACCGCGTGACAGTCACTGTCAGCGAACAAGCTCATCTCTTCACCCGCCGGCAACACCACCAGCGAATGCGGCTCCAGCGCTTCGCCATTCAACTGCGCATCGCCACTCAACACATACAACGCTCGCTCTGCATGCTCGGTCGGAATCAACAGCGTGGTCGCCGTCTGCATTTTCAACTCGGCATACAACGTAGGAGAAAGCACCGGCACTGGCGATTCCAGGCAAAAGCCTGACCCGGCGATCATGCGGATCTGCACGCCGAGGTTATCGCTGATCGGCAAAGTCGCGGCCGGGTGATGGCTGTAATGCCCCGGGCCTTGCTCATGTTCTTTCGGCGAAGCCAGCCAGATCTGCAAGCCGTGAAACCTGAAACCGCTATCCTTCAACGGCTCGGGCGTGCGTTCGACGTGGGCAATCGCGCTCCCCGCCGTCATCCAGCTGACATCACCAGCACTCACAACCTGATCCGAACCGAGGCTGTCCTTGTGCTGGATCTGCCCTTCAAACAAATAGGTGAGTGTCGACAGACCGATGTGCGGATGCTGTCGGATGTTCATACCTGTGCCAGGCGGATAAACCGTTTCGAGCATGTGGTCAAAAAACACGAAAGGTCCGACATTGCGGCATTTGGCTGACGGCAGCGGGCGCAGAATCGGCTGGCCTTCGACGTCTTCGGCGCGCGGGCGGATGATCAGAAGTGGCGTGTCCATGGTGCATTCCAGGCTGAGCGGGCGATGCGCGAAGCATAACCCGCCGCTGCAGTCGGAGTGATTACTGGCTGTCGAAGCCTTGTGGCGCGTGGGTTTCGATGGTGACTTCGCTGGTGGTCATCAGCTTGTGAATCGGGCAGCGGTCGGCCACGCGATGCAATTCTTCACGCTGAACATCGGTCAGTACGCCTTTGAGCGTCAGGGTAACGTGCAGGGCGTATTTGCCTTTTTGCTCTTCGCTGTTGTCGCGTTTGACCTCGACGCCCACGCCGGTCAGCGGGATATCTTTCTTCTTCGCGTACATCTTCAGCGTCAAGGCTTTGCAGGCGCCCAGAGCGGCATCGAAGTAATCGTGCGGCTCGGGTGCCGAGCCTTCGCCACCCGCAGCGACCGGGGCATCGGCAAACAATTCATGCTCATCGATCTGTACGGTGTGACGCAAACCTTCGGCGGAGACGGTATTGACGGTAACAGTCATGTGAACCTCGCATGCGGTTGGAGAAGTCATTCGATCAAAAGATCTTGCAGGTATAGAGCATTCCGACAGAGTCGCGTTCCACTTTGTTGCCGGCTGAACCCTGCTCGTGCGGCGGAGGTCTAGGCTATGCCTATCTGCCGGAGAACGCTTGTGTCCTTGTATCGTCTGAGTCTTGCTTGCCTGTTGATGTGTGCCGGCGCTGCGCATGCGCGGGAATACACCTACAGCGACGCGCACCTGCATTACGTGGATTTTTTCCAGGAAAGCGCGGGCATGCCGAAATTGCTGACGGCCATGAAAGAAAATGCCATCGAGCATGTAATGATTTCCGGTATTCCCGTGGCCAAGAAATGGCACGAAGACGAGCCCAAACGACCGCGCTATTACGCTGGTGACGACGCGGATGCCTATTGGTACAGCGCGACTGACGTGATCATCGCTGACGCGGTGCAGAAACTGCCCACAGAGCAGCGCGGGCATTTCCATCCGTTCCTGTCGGGCTTCAACCCCAACGACAAGAACTCCGCTGCGCACATTCAGCGCATGCTTGATCTGTACCCGGGCCTGTGGCAAGGCATTGGCGAAGTCTTCACCCGGCATGACGACCTGACGGCGCTGACCTCCGGCGACACGCCGCGAGCCAACAACGAAGCCATGACGCGGATTTATCACCTGGCGGCGGAAAACGATCTTCCGGTGATGGTGCATTCCAACATCACCTCCAAGCGTGAGAAGAATCCGCTGTATTTGCAGGAAATCGAGCAGCCGCTGCGTAATCATCCGCACACGCGGATCATCTGGGCGCACGCCGGCACCAGTGCCGAGATTCACCGGCATCAAACCCAACTGGATTTTCTGCTGCCGACCTTGAGCCGCATGCTTGAGGCCTATCCGAATCTGTACGTCGATCTGTCGTGGAGCATGCTCACGCCCTATCTGCTGGACGAGCAGGGCAAGCCGCGCGCGGAGTGGCTGGCGTTGGTCGAACGTCATCCGGAGCGCTTCATGCTCGGCTCCGACGTCGTAGGACGTTTTGACAAGCTCGGTAAGGAAATGCACAGCTTCAAGCCGTTCCTCGATGCTTTGCCAGCGGACGTGGCGCAAAAAGTCGCGCGAGATAACTTTCTGGCAATCTTGCCGCGAACGGTCGTGAAGTCCGCACAATAGCGCTGAATCGTTAATGCCGAGTGTTCGAAGTATCAAGGCTCTTTGATATCACGTTTTGGTCTTACGCAAATTATTAAAGGGCCGATACCTTCTAGAGCAACCAGCTGCAGGGTTGATGCAGCGCTTTTGGAAGGAACCAGAGCAATGAGTATCCGTAGTCTCAATATTGCGCCGCGGGCCGGATTGGGTTTTGGCTTGCTGGCGTTGATGGTGTTCGCGCTGGGCGCGTTCGCACTGCTGCAAATGTCCAACATGCGCGCCCAGTCCGATCAGGTCGACAACAACTGGCTGCCAAGCGTGATGGCGGTCGGCGAAATGAGCCAGGACATGCTGCGCTTGCGCGCGTTGACCATGCGTCTGCTGCTTAATCGCGATCCGCAGGCACTGGAACAGAATATCGCCAAGCTCACCGAGCTGCGCGGCGTGCTCAGCGAGGCCCAGCAACGTTACAACGTGTTGATCGTGTTGCCCGAGGAGCGCGCGCTGTTTGATCGCTTTAAAACTGCCGAGCACAAGTATCTGGAGTTTCAGGCACAGGTGATGACGCTGTCGGCGCAAGACCGGGTGGGCGAGGCGGCGGCGATTCTCAATGGCCAGATGAGCCCGTTGGCCGACGAAATTGCCGTCACGCTGCGTGAGCTGGTCGAGCTGAACAAACACAACGCCAATTTGGCCACTGAGGCGGCGCGACTGGTGTTCAGCAACTCGCGGGTGTGGGTCGGGGTGATGATCGGCGTCACTGCGTTGATCACTATTGCGCTGGCATTGACGCTGACCCGCAGCATTGTCCTGCCGCTTTCGCAATCGTTGAATGTCGCTGAAGTGGTTGCCGGTGGCGATCTGACCGGTGATATCAACATCTCCGGCAAGGACGAGCCGGCGCGATTGCTGCAAGCGTTGCAGACAATGCAACACAACCTGCGCGACACCATTCGGCGTATTTCCGAGTCCTCCAGCCAATTGGCCTCGGCTTCGGAAGAGCTCAGCTGCGTCACGGAAGACGCCACGCGCGGGCTGCATCAGCAGAGCCTGGAAATTGAGCAGGCCGCCACAGCGGTGAATCAGATGACCGCAGCGGTTGAAGAGGTGGCCAGCAATGCGGTGGCCACTTCCGAGGCCTCGCGCGAGTCGGATCGCATTGCTCAGCATGGTCGCGAGCAAGTGCGGCAAACGGTCTCTTCGATCGAGTTACTGGCCGGCGACGTCACTGCCAATGCCACGCAGGTCGAAGATCTGGCGCAAAAGGTCTACAGCATCAGCAAAGTGCTGGACGTGATTCGCTCGATTGCCGAGCAGACCAACTTGTTGGCGCTCAACGCGGCGATCGAGGCTGCACGGGCCGGTGACGCCGGGCGTGGTTTCGCAGTGGTGGCGGACGAAGTGCGCGCGCTGGCGCATCGCACGCAGCAATCGACGCGAGAGATCGAGCAGATGATCGGCGGGATTCAGCAGGGTACTGATTCGGCTGTCAGCTCGATGCAGCAAAGCAACGTGCGCGCGCGTTCGACGCTGGAGTTAGCCAAGGCCGCCGGGGTGGCGCTGGAGGAGATTGCTTCGGCGTTCACCCTGATCAACGAGCGCAATATGGTGATTGCCAGTGCTTCGGAGCAGCAGGCAGCAGTGGCGCGCGAGGTGGATCGCAACTTGATGAATATTCGTGATCTGGCGATGCAGACATCGGCGGGCGCCAATCAGACCAGTGCGGCGAGCCAGGAGCTGTCGCGGCTGGCGGTGGATTTGAATGGGATGGTGGCGAAGTTTTCGGTTTGAGCACTGATCGACAGGCAAAAAAAAGCCCCGCATTCACGGGGCTCTTTTACTACCAGTCAAATCAACTGCCTTTAACTGCTTTGCCGTTGACCGTCCCGTCAAGAAGCATGATGTTGTACTCCTTGCCGTCAGTCTCAACCTGTTGCAAACGCACCAGCAGGTAATCCCAGTCCTTGGCGAACCACAGAACCGTGATGCGCTTGCTCTGCGTCGGGTCACGTACGCGCTCGACCTTGATCGCATCAATCTGGCCGGCCTTGGTTTCGACTTTCTCCGAACCCAGCACGCGGAAGTCGTAAGTGTCGACTTCGCCATCATCAACCACCTGATAGCTCATGCTTTTCTTGCCGGCGGCGACGTCATGTTGCAGCGCGAGTTGGTAGGTGGATTTGTCGACCATGCCGCGGTTCAGCGGAATTTTCACCGCGTCGCCACGGTCGGTACCGGTCACCAGTTTGTTGGCCCAGTCGAAGTCCAGATCGGCCTTCTTGGCTTTGCCCAGACCACCACGTTCAAAGTGGTAGGACTGCGGCAGCAGCGTGTCCTTGTCCAGCGTCAGAGTGCTGGTCTCGGTCAGGCTGGCGATCATCATCGAAGCCTTGAAGCTCAGGGTCCAGACGCCTTTGGCATCCTTGGACAGGCTGCGTTCGGCGGTGCCGCTCATCGGCAGCTGTTTCCAGTCGGCGGTGTAGCTGGCGGAGAACGGTTGAAGGTCTGCAGCCTGTGCGAAGGGCAGGGCGAGCAGAGCGCAAGCGAAGAGCAGGGCGCGACGCATAATATCTCCTAGTTACGAATCAAGTGACCGCTGGCCGCGAGTGGCTGGCCGTCCAGTAAAGCACCTTGCTCGCCGAGGCTCAGCCGTCCTTCGGCGAACCAGCGTACGGCCAGCGGATAGATCAGGTGTTCTTGAACGTGAACCCGTTGCGCCAGACTTTGCGGCGAATCGTGCAACTCTACCGGTATTACTGCCTGTACGACCAGTGGTCCGCCATCGAGTTCCTCGGTGACGAAGTGCACGGAGCAGCCGTGTTCGGCATCGCCGGCCTCCAGCGCGCGCTGATGAGTGTGTAACCCTTTGTATTTGGGTAGCAGCGACGGATGGATATTGAGCAGGCGACCGTGATAGTGGCGCACGAAGTCAGCGCTGAGAATGCGCATGAAACCGGCCAGTACCACGAGTTTCGGATTGAAGGCGTCGATCAGTTCGACCAGAGCGGCGTCGAAGGTCTCGCGACCTTCGAAAGCCTTGTGATCCAGCGAGCGGGTTTCGATACCCGCGTCTCTGGCGCGTTGCAGGCCGTAAGCGTCGGCGCGGTTGGAAATCACCGCAGCGATGCGGACCGGGCTGTCGCCGGTCCGCGTGCTATCGATCAAAGCCTGCAAGTTACTGCCGGTGCCGGACAACAGCACCACGACATCACAGGTTGCGGACATTAATGAGCCTTAAGGTTCTTCAGTTCAACCTGAGCAGCGCCTTCGGCAGCTGCAGCGATCTCGCCGATGACCCAAGGCTGCTCGCCAGCTTCGCGCAGGGTGTTCAGAGTGATTTCAACGTGCTCTTGCGCCACGCAGATCACCATGCCCACGCCGCAGTTCAGCACGCGGTGCATCTCGGTTTCGTCAACGTTGCCTTTCTCTTGCAGCCAGTCGAACACCGCAGGGCGGGTCCAGCTCGCCACGTCAACGATGGCCTGAGCGCCTTTAGGCAGAACGCGCGGGATGTTGTCGAGCAGGCCGCCACCGGTGATGTGGGCCATGGCTTTAACGGCGCCGGTGTCTTTGATCAGCTTGAGCAGCGGCTTGACGTAGATGCGGGTCGGGGCCATCAGCAGGTCGGTCAGTGGTTTGCCGTCGAGCTGGGTGTTTTCGATGTCGGCGCCGGATACTTCGATGATCTTGCGGATCAGCGAGTAGCCGTTGGAGTGCGGACCGGACGATGGCAGCGCGATCAGCGCGTCACCGGTGGCGACTTTCGAGCCGTCGATGATGTCGGCTTTTTCCACGACGCCGACGCAGAAGCCGGCCAGGTCGTAGTCTTCGCCTTCGTACATGCCTGGCATCTCAGCGGTTTCGCCGCCAACCAGCGAGCAACCGGACAATTCGCAGCCAGCGCCGATACCGGTCACAACCTGGGTCGCGGTTTCAACGTTGAGTTTGCCGGTGGCGTAGTAGTCGAGGAAGAACAGCGGCTCGGCGCCGCACACCACCAGATCGTTGACGCACATGGCGACCAGGTCGATACCGATGCTGTCGTGTTTGTTCAGGTTCAGAGCCAGACGCAGCTTGGTGCCGACGCCGTCAGTACCGGACACCAGCACTGGCTGCTTGTAGCCGGCCGGGATTTCGCAGAGGGCGCCGAAACCGCCCAGGCCGCCCATGACTTCCGGGCGCGCAGTGCGCTTGGCGACGCTCTTGATGCGTTCGACCAATGCTTCACCGGCGTCGATGTCTACACCGGCGTCCTTGTAGCTCAGGGAGGGTTGCTTGCTCATGATCCAGGCCTTTAGGGGGGATTTCTGGGTAACGACCGAATTCAGCGGGGACGCCAAAATCGACGGGGCGATTGCCTCACGCGATTTTCATGACGCCCGGCTGTTGCCGGTCTGCGAAGGCGCGCGATTTTATCAGGCTTGAGGGGCAGCGGCCATCCTCGCGCCGACGGGCAGGGCCATATCACCGGAAAAATTTTGCAATCGAAGGTTTAGAAGCTGTTACGGGTGCCTGTATAAGGTGTGGCGATTAACCGTCTATCGTTAACACTGTGCAAAAACTTACTGCCAGCGTGTGAATGTTTTGCAACGGCCGGGGGTCACAGCCATTGCTCAACCGGTTCACGCGGCCTGTTCCAGCCGCTCCTGTCGACGGGAATTCTCCATGCGTTTTTGTAAATTGTTGTGTGTGGGCTGTTTGTCTCTGGTCAGCCTGGCGAGTCATGCCGAAAATCTCAAAGGTCTTTATCAAGTGCGTGAGCCGGTGACTGGCCAGACGCCTGAAGAGCGTGATCGCGCGACGCAGGCTGCGCTGGACACGCTGGTGCTGCGCCTGACGGGCGATCCGAAAGCCGTGCAGAACCCAGGGCTGGCGCCAGTGCGCAAGGAGCCGCAACAGATCATCAGTCAGTTCGGCTTCGACGCCGGGCCGCCGGAAGTGTTGAAGGTCGATTTCGATCCGGGCACTACCGAGCAGGCATTGCGCCGCGCCGGGCTGGCGTTGTGGGGCGCCAGTCGGCCGTCGATTCTGAGCTGGTGGCTGAACGATTCCGCTGAAGGTTCGAGTCTGGTTGGCGATGGTCAGGCGACGGCGGCGCCGTTGCGCCGCGCGGCTCAGCATCGTGGTTTGCCACTGCGTCTGCCGCTGGCTGATCTGAGCGAGCAACTGGTGGCTACCGGCCCAGTCCTCGAAGGCGCGGACCCGGCGCCGTTGCGTGATGCGTCTGAGCGCTATAACGCTGACGCCTTGCTGGCAGTGCATGCGCGTGAAGAGGGTGGGCAATGGCAGGCCAAATGGCAGCTGTGGCTTGGCGATAAAAAAGAAGCGGGCAACGTGCAGGGCGCCGATCAGGCTGCGGTCGCTGATGCGGTTATGCTGGCGGTCACCGAGCGGTTGGCGCCACGCTTTATTGCCAGACCAGGCGCTTCGGGTCAGCAGACCCTGGAAGTGCAGGGCATGAATCTTGAGCATTACGCAGCACTGTTGCGGTTACTCGAACCGTTTGGCGTGCGTCTGCAGAGTGTTGACGGCGATCGTATTGTGTATCGCGTGAATGGCAGCGCCGATCAGATGCGCGCGCAATTGTCGTTGGCCAAGTTGCAAGAGTTGCCCGCCGAAGCGCCGGCGCCGGTAGCGGCGCCGCAGCCTGCGGTTCCCGGTGCAGCGCCGGTCGTTGCTCCGGCTCCGACACCTGCCGCGCCGTCATTGCGTTTCCGTTGGTAAGTCTTTCCTTATATAGATGAAGCAGGAGTGGTAAATGGCCGATACACGGCGTTGGTTCTGGCTCGGTGGGGTTGCCCTGCTTTGCGCATTTGTCTGGTTACTGCACCCGATCCTGACGCCGTTTCTGGTGGCGCTGTTGCTCGCCTATCTCTTCGATCCGCTGGTGGATCGTCTGGAGAAGCTGGGGTTGTCGCGCACCTGGGGCGTGATTTCGGTATTTGCGCTGTTTACGCTGATTGTCACCGCGCTGATGCTGGTGCTGGTGCCGATGCTCGCCAAGCAACTGATGCGCCTGTATGAACTGGCGCCGCAAATGCTCGACTGGCTGCAACACACGGCCGTGCCATGGGCGCAGGCCAAGCTCGGATTGTCGGACGGGTTCTGGAAGTTCGATAAAGTCAAAGCGGCGATCAGTGAACACATGGGCCAGACCACTGATATCGTCGGTGTGGTACTGAGTCAGGCTACCGCCTCGAGTCTGGCGTTGATCGGCTGGCTGGCGAATCTGGTGCTGATCCCGGTGGTGAGTTTCTATTTGCTGCGCGACTGGGACGTGATGATGGCGAAGATCCGCAGCTTGCTGCCGCGTGATCGCGAGGAGCGTGTGGTTGCGCTGGCCGGCGAATGCCACGAAGTGCTCGGCGCGTTCGTGCGTGGGCAATTGCTGGTGATGCTGGCGCTTGGCGTGATCTATTCGGCGGGTCTGATGATTGTCGGGCTGGAACTGGGGCTTTTGATCGGTTTGATTGCCGGTCTGGCGGCGATTGTGCCGTATATGGGCTTCGTGATCGGTATCGGTGCGGCGTTGATCGCCGGACTGTTCCAGTTTGGCGGAGATCTGTACCCGATGATCGGAATCGTTGCTGTATTCATGGTCGGTCAAGCGCTGGAAGGCATGGTGCTGACGCCATGGCTGGTGGGGGACCGCATTGGTCTGCATCCGGTGGCGGTGATCTTCGCGATCCTGGCGGGTGGCGAGTTATTCGGGTTCACCGGTGTGCTGCTGGCATTGCCGGTCGCGGCGGTCATCATGGTGCTAGTGCGTCATATGCATGATGTGTACAAGGACTCCGACATTTACAGCGGCCTGGATGAACCCAAGCTGTAATCATCGCGACGGGCCGCCCGGTGGATAACCGGGTTGGCCCGTGTTCTGCAGGTGATACTTGTCTCTGCAGCGTCAGTAAAACTGTCATAAAACCGCTGCATTAACGCAAACCTTTGATTTTGCTTGGGGTCTGTCGCATTGTGCGCTCCGCTTGACGGGTATAAACTTCCGCTCACTTTACACAGAGGCCACTAACGGTTCCTTGGGAACTGTTCAGTCAGCATGAAACCGATTCAGCTGCCCCTAGGTGTGCGTCTGCGTGACGACGCCACCTTCATCAACTACTACCCAGGCGCCAATGCCGCTGCACTCGGCTATGTCGAGCGCCTCTGCGAAGCCGACGCCGGCTGGACGGAGAGCCTGATTTATCTGTGGGGCAAGCACGGGGTAGGGCGTACGCATCTGTTGCAGGCTGCGTGTCTGCGCTTCGAACAGATGGGGGAACCGGCGGTGTACCTGCCGCTGGCCGAGTTGATGGATCGCGGCGTGAGCATCCTCGACAACCTTGAGCAGTACGAACTGGTGTGTCTGGATGACTTGCAGGTGATTGCCGGCAAGGCTGACTGGGAAGAGGCGATGTTTCACCTGTTCAACCGGTTGCGTGACAGCGGCCGGCGCTTGTTGATCGCCGCATCGACTTCGCCACGTGAGCTGCCAGTGAAACTCGCTGACTTGAAATCACGCCTGACCCTGGCGCTGATTTTCCAGATGCGTCCTCTTTCCGACGAAGACAAATTGCGTGCGCTGCAATTGCGCGCTTCGCGTCGCGGTCTGCACCTGACCGATGAAGTCGGGCACTTCATTCTGACTCGCGGCACGCGCAGCATGAGCGCACTGTTTGATCTGCTGGAGCAGCTCGATCAGGCGTCATTGCAAGCTCAGCGCAAGCTGACAATCCCCTTTCTGAAAGAAACCCTCGGCTGGTGAGACCCGCTTGAAACGTACCTTTCAGCGCGTTTCGGCATCTTTCAGGCGCCAGAAAATCCGCTTTCCGGCACGGTGTGCCAGCTGCGTATCGTTTCAAATGGGCTTAAGCGCTTAGATGTAAACGAGAAACTCGGAAGTCACAAAAAGATCGATTGAATTTGCAAATGAGGATGATAGCGGGCATAGTCTCGGCTTCTTTACAACTATCAGCCACGGTCGTGCCCATGCTAAAGCGCTTCGCACCCCTCGTGCCTCTCGCACTCGTCACCCTGTTATTCGGTTGCGCTGCTCATTCTCCAGTCCAAGAGCAGCCTCAACAGGTTAAAAATTCTGCCACTGCTCAGTCTTCCGTTATTTATCAGGAAGAACTGGACACCGAAAAAGAACTGGCCAATTTCAACGGCAGCAAGCCTTACCAGCTTCCAGTTCTGGCTGACAGCATCCTTGAGCGCGGCATGTCCCTGATCGGTACCCGTTACCGTTTCGGTGGTACCTCTGAAGCCGGTTTCGATTGCAGCGGTTTCATTGGCTATCTGTTCCGCGAAGAGGCCGGCATGAACCTGCCGCGTTCTACCCGCGAAATGATCAACGTCGATGCACCGCTGGTTGCGCGCAGCAACCTTGAGCCGGGTGATTTGCTGTTTTTCGCCACTAACGGTCGTCGCGGTCGCGTAAGTCACGCCGGGATCTACCTGGGTGACAATCAGTTCATCCATTCCAGCAGTCGTCGCAGCGGCGGTGTTCGCATCGACAGCCTGGGTGACAGCTACTGGAGCAAGACCTTCATCGAAGCCAAACGCGCTTTGGCGAACGCGCCTACCGTGGTTACCGCTCGCAAGTAATCACCCTGTTGTCGCCACGTTCGTGGCGACAAAAAACGGCCCTTCAGGGGTAATAGACCTAAACTTTACAAGGTGAAGTTAAAGTCTTACTTGAAGTTTGCCGCGTAGCCGCTAGAATCCTGAATCTATATTGATGGCAAACCGCCTGCGTCTGACGCAGGCGGTTTTGTTTTCTGTCGAATCGGCAGTTAAAGCCGCAGCCAGATCAGGATGTTCTGCTTATGACGATGTCGGCCCGCCTCACCTTCATGCTTTTCGCAGCGCTGCTCAGTGGCTGCGCCAGTCGCACGCCGCCGCCCGCGCCGGTTGTTCGCGCGCCGGTCGTGTTCAGTCCTTCTCAAAGTTTTTCGCCTGCTGCCGAAGACGTGCTGTTCCGCGCGCTTGGTCTGGTTGGCACGCCTTATCGCTGGGGCGGCAACACGCCGGATTCAGGTTTTGATTGCAGTGGTCTGATCGGTTTTGTTTACCGCGATGCGGCCGGCATCAGCCTGCCGCGTTCGACCCGCGAGCTGATCGTGATGCGGGCGCCGAATGTCGGCAAAGAAGGCTTGCAGACCGGTGACCTGATCTTCTTCGCCACCAATGGCGGCTCGCAGGTCAGTCATGCGGGGATTTACGTCGGGGAAGGGCGGTTTGTGCATGCGCCGGCGACTGGCGGGACGGTGAAACTGGACAGTCTGTCCAAGGCTTATTGGCAGAAAGCTTACTTGAGCGCCAAACGAGTGTTGCAGCCGGAGCATCTGGCGCATAACCCGTAACCCAAGCTGCACAAAACAAATGTGGGAGCCAGCAGGCTGGCTCCCACATTTTTTATGCGTCAGGCAATGATCGGTTATTTACTGGCCGAAACCCGCCAAACCTTGTTCCCGACATCATCCGCCACCAGCAATCCACCCTGCTGGTCGATTACCACGCCTACCGGTCTGCCCAGCGCGTTCTCGTCTTTGTCGAGGAACCCGGTCAGCACATCCACCGGTTTGCCAGTCGGCTTGCCCGCCGCAAACGGCACGAAAATCACTTTGTAGCCACTGTGCGGTTTACGGTTCCACGAGCCGTGCTGGCCGATGAATGCGCCTTCCTTGAACTGTGCCGGCAGTGTGTTGCCTTCAGCGAAGCTCAGTCCCAAAGAAGCAGTGTGCGGGCCGACCGCGTAATCCGGCGCGATTGCCTTGGCTACCAGATCCGGATTCTGCGGCTCTACGCGCACATCGACGTGCTGACCGTAATAGCTGAATGGCCAGCCATAGAAGCCGCCATCCTTGACTGAGGTGATGTAGTCCGGCACCAGATCGCTGCCGATTTCGTCACGTTCATTCACCGCTGTCCACAAAGCTCCGCTCTGCGGCTCCCAGGCCAAGCCGTTGGGATTACGGATACCCGAAGCGAATATGCGGTGATTGCCAGTGGCGCGATCCACTTCCCAGATCGCCGCGCGACCTTCCTCTTTATCCAGACCGTTCTCGCCGACGTTGCTGTTTGAGCCTACGGTCACGTACAGCTTGCTGCCGTCCTTGCTGGCGATCACGTTTTTGGTCCAGTGGTGGTTCAGCGTGCCGCCGGGCAGATCCACGACTTTGATCGGCTGGGTCTTGATCTCGGTGGCGCCGGCTTCGTAATGGAAGCGCAGCAGTCGATCAGTGTCGGCGACATACAGATCGTTGCCGACCAGCGTCATGCCGAATGGCGAGTTGAGATTTTGCAGAAACACCGTGCGCGTCTCGGCCACGCCATCGTGATCGGCGTCGCGCAACAGGGTGATGCGATTCGGACTCGGCACACCGGCCCCGGCGCGGCCCATGACTTTCTCCATCACCCAGCCGCGAATGCCTTTGCCGTCATCAGGCTTGGGCGGCGCATTGGTTTCCGCGACCAGCACGTCACCATTCGGCAGCACATACAGCCAGCGTGGATGGTCGAGGTTTTCCGCGAACGCTGCGACCTGAGTGCCGACCGCTGCGGTCGGTTTCGCCCCCGCCGGCCAGCCGACTGCCGGGGCAATGTTCACCGTCGGGATCAGGGTTTTGTTCGGTTCTGGCAGTTTCGGTGACGGGCCGGTGCCGTCGATGACTTTCAGGCTGGAGGATTCACCACAGGCGGCGAGCCCTCCGGCGAGCGCGATGACAAAAACGAGCTGGGGCTTGCGCATTGCTGATCTTCCCTATGAATGCATTGTTAATCATAGAGAAGCGTACAAGCCCGATGGTTCAACTGCTCAGCCGCGCGCCTCTTTGAACAGCACGGCGATGCCCGGATGATAGTTGCCGGCGTCGCTGTGCAATTTGCGGTAGGCGTAGGGGAAATACCAGGCCACGGCGCAGGTGTTTTCCTTTTGCAGGTCGTCGACCATGTCCTGCAATTCTTCCGGGCTGGCGCTGTGCTGGGCCTTTTGCGGGGCGACGAACAGGCAGCCGAGTTTGAGGTCGCTGGCGTAGCTGATGCGCTTGGCTTCGCTGGTGATATCCGCCAGAGCTTGAGTGAGGTTCAGGCTGTTGACTCGCGGCCAGCGCTGAGTCGCCTGAATGAATGCGCGGTCTTCGGCCCCGGCGAGAAATAGATCGGCGCGCGCATTGCGCTCGCCTTCCTCGTTCTGCTTGCGCGTGGCCGTATCGCGCAGCGTAACGAATTCGGCCATCCACGCGGCTGCCGAGAGCAGGCCGAGGTTGGCTTTTTCGTCATGCCAGTAGGGCGTGTCGTTGTCGCCACGCACGGCGTTGTAGCGGTCGATACAGTCAAACCAGCGTTCCAGCACCGGGCGCAGGAACTCCAGTCGCGGATTGCTGATGATCATGCCTTGCATGGTGCACTCCCTTGTTATTGTGATGGCGCTTTTTTGGGTAAAAGCATGGCTCTTTGATATCACTGCTGAGAGTGTGGCACAACAATGGCGGCATATATTTGATCGGCGGCAGTTATTACGCGCGCGCGCCCCTCTTTAATTGACGCTCCACCCCCAACCCTCTAACCTTCGCCGCTTGTTTCAGGTGCTCTGTGACGTACGTCGACAGAGTGAAACAGGGAAGCCGGTGAGGATTGTCTTCAAACGAAGACCGATCACGATCCCGGCGCTGCCCCCGCAACGGTAAATGAGTAAAAACTGCGTCTGATGCCACTGCTGAACAAGCGGGAAGGCGCGCAGTCCGGCGAATGCGCCGCTCATGAGCCCGGAGACCGGCCTGATCCATCCAGCGGCATCACGGTGGGCGATGCCAGGCTTTTTGCCGTCTATTCTTGTGCCTGCCCGCCGTTATCCAGCCTCAACGGAGAGCTCCCCCATGACTGATTCCCCCGAGCGCGACGAACGCCATCTGGCGCGCATGCAGCGTAAAAAAGCCGTGATCGACGAACGCATCGCCAATTCGCCGGACGAGTGCGGCCTGGTGCTGGTGCTGACCGGCAACGGCAAAGGCAAAAGCAGTTCGGCGTTCGGCATGCTCGCTCGCGCCATGGGCCACGGTATGCAGTGCGGCGTGGTGCAGTTCATCAAGGGCCGCAACAGCACCGGTGAAGAACTGTTCTTCCGCCGCTTCCCTGAACAAGTGCGCTTCCATGTGATGGGCGAGGGCTTTACCTGGGAAACCCAGGATCGCCAGCGCGACATCGCCGCTGCCGAAGCCGCTTGGGAAGTCTCTCGTGAACTGCTGCGCGATCCGTCGATCGGTCTGGTGGTGCTCGATGAGCTGAACATCGCGCTCAAGCACGGTTACCTCGATCTCGATCAAGTGCTCAGCGATTTGCAGGCGCGTCCGCCGATGCAGCATGTGGTCGTCACCGGGCGCGGCGCCAAGCCGGAAATGATCGAAATGGGCGACACGGTCACCGAAATGGGCATGCTCAAGCACGCCTTTCAGTCCGGGATCAAAGCGCAGAAAGGCGTCGAACTTTGAAGCAACCACGTCACTGCCCGGCGGTACTGATCGCCGCGCCGGCCTCCGGTCAGGGCAAGACCACCGTCACCGCTGCACTCGCTCGTTTGCACCGCAATCAGGGGCGCAAGGTGCGCGTGTTCAAATGCGGCCCGGACTTTCTCGACCCGATGATCCTCGAGCGCGCCAGCGGTGCGCCGGTCTATCAACTGGACATGTGGATGGTCGGCGAACAGGAAAGTCGCCGCTTGCTGTGGGAGGCCGCCGCCGAAGCCGATCTGATTCTGATCGAAGGCGTGATGGGCCTGTTTGACGGCACGCCGTCGAGCGCCGATCTGGCGCGGCACTTCGGTGTGCCGGTGCTCGGCGTGATCGACGGCACCGCCATGGCGCAGACCTTCGGCGCACTGGCGCTGGGCCTGGCGCGTTATCAGCCGGACTTGCCGTTTGCCGGGGTGCTGGCCAACCGCGTGGGCACATTACGGCATGCGCAATTGCTTGAAGGCAGCCTCACCGAAGGGCTGCGTTGGTACGGCGCGTTGTCGCGCGAGACTGGGATCGAACTGCCGAGCCGTCACCTCGGACTGGTGCAGGCCAGCGAACTGAATGACCTCGACGTGCGCCTCGACGCCGCTGCCGCCGCACTGGCCAGCAGTTGCGAGGTAGCGCTGCCACCGGCCGTGGAATTCGCCGCGCCGGACGAGCTGGTCGTCGAACCACTGCTCAAAGGTGTGCGGATTGCCGTGGCCCGCGATGAAGCCTTTGCCTTCACTTATGGCGCCAGCCTCGATCTGCTGCGCGCAATGGGCGCCGAGTTGAGTTTTTTCTCGCCGATCCGCGACACGCAAATCCCCGAGGCCGACAGTCTGTATCTGCCTGGCGGTTACCCGGAATTGCACCATGTGGCGCTGGCACAAAATACCTCGATGCTCGATGCGATCCGCAAACATCACGCTGCCGGCAAACCGCTGCTCGCCGAGTGCGGCGGCATGCTCTATCTGCTCGATTCGTTGACTGATGTTGAGGGCACCCGCGCCGAATTGGTCGGCCTGTTGCGCGGCGATGCGACGATGCAGAAACGTCTGGCGGCGCTCGCTTTACAGGATGTTGAACTGCCGGAAGGTTCGCTGCGCGGCCACACTTATCACCATTCCCTGACCACTACTGAGCTGACGCCGATTGCCCGGGGCCATAGCCCCAACGGCGGACGCGGCGCGGAAGCGGTTTATCGGCAGGGGCGGATGACCGCTTCTTACGTGCACTTTTATTTTCCTTCGAATCCTGTGGCTGTCGCAGCATTGTTTGCGCCAGAGCTCAAGACCGCCATCGCTGGCAAGTCGAATCGTCGCACCGCAGCTCCCACAGGGGATTGCGTTTCGTCAGGTATTGCACCGCCCACTGTGGGAGCTGGCCTGCCAGCGATGAGGCCATGACCGACAACGCATATACCGAAGCCGAACGCGCAGCGGTCTATAAAGCCATCGCCGAACGCCGCGACATGCGTCACTTCAGCGGCGGCACCGTCGAGCCTGACTTGCTGCGGCGTCTGCTCGAAGCCGCACATCAGGCACCCAGCGTGGGCCTGATGCAGCCGTGGCGCTTCATCCGCATCAGCGACCGCGCCTTGCGTGGGCAGATCCAAAACCTTGTGGAAGAAGAACGCGTGCGCACCGCCGAAGCCCTTGGCGAGCGCAGCGACGAGTTCATGACGCTGAAAGTCGAAGGCATCAACGACTGTGCGGAAGTGCTGGTCGCCGCGCTGATGGATGATCGCGAACGGCATATTTTCGGTCGGCGCACGCTGCCGGAAATGGACATGGCCTCGCTGTCCTGCGCAATTCAGAACCTGTGGCTGGCCGCGCGCGTTGAGGGGCTGGGCATGGGCTGGGTCTCGCTGTTCGAACCGCAAGCGCTGGCTGATTTGTTGAATTTGCCGGCCGGGGCCAAGCCGTTGGCGGTGCTTTGCCTCGGGCCGGTCAAGGAGTTCTATCCGGCGCCGATGCTGGTACTCGAAGGGTGGGCGCAGGCGCGTCCGCTCAATGAGTTGCTGTACGAAAATTATTGGGGAGTGAGTCAATGAGTGTGGCGTTGTTGAGTGTCGCCGCAGTGGCGCTGGATGCGCTGCTGGGTGAACCCAAACGCTGGCATCCGCTGGTGGCGTTCGGCAATTTTGCCGGGCGCATCGAGCAACGTTTCAATAGCGGCGGTCGCGGTTGGCGCAGTCATGGCGTCACTGCGTGGGTGATTGCAGTGTTGCCGCTGACACTGCTCGCCACGGCATTTTCCTGGGCGCCATACGTGGGCTGGATCGTCGAGATTCTCGCGCTGTATTGCGCGCTCGGCATGCGCAGTCTTGGCGAGCACGTCGAACCGGTGGCCAAGGCTTTACGCAGCGATGACCTGGAAGAAGCACGCAAGCGCGTCGGTTATCTGGTCAGCCGTCAGACCGATGAACTCGACAGCACCGCCGTCGCCCGTGCCGCCACCGAATCGGTGCTGGAGAACGGCAGCGATGCGGTGTTCGCCGCGCTGTTCTGGTTTGTCGTGGCCGGTGCGCCGGGCGTGGTGCTCTATCGCTTGAGCAACACGCTGGATGCGATGTGGGGTTATCGCAACGAACGCTTCGAGCGCTTCGGCTGGGCGGCGGCGAAAATCGACGACGTGCTCAACTACATTCCTGCACGACTGGTGGCGTTGACCTACGCGCTGCTGGGCAAAACCCGACTCGCACTCAAATGCTGGCGTACCCAAGCGCCGCAGTGGGACAGCCCCAATGCTGGTCCAGTGATGGCCGCCGGTGCCGGTGCGCTCGGCGTCGAGCTCGGTGGCCCGGCGATCTATCACGGCGAACTGCACGAGCGTCCGCAACTCGGCGAAGGCGCGCCGGCGGATGCCGATTCCATCGACCGTGGCTGGCAATTGGTCCAGCGCGGCGTATGGTTATGGCTGCTGATTCTCTGCGTGGGGGCTGAATTCTATGCTTGAGCACGGTGGCCGGTTGCGCAGGGCGGCGCTTGAATACGGGATCGCCGAGGAAGACTGGCTCGACCTGTCCAGCGGTCTCGCGCCGTGGCCGTTTCCGGTCCCGGAAATTCCGTTGCGCGCCTGGGCGCGGCTGCCGGAAACCGATGACGGCCTGGAGCAGGCTGCCTGCGATTACTACGGCGCCGCGCAGGTATTGCCGGTCGCCGGTTCGCAGATGGCCATTCAGTTGCTGCCGCGTTTGCGCCGGGCCGGCAAAGTCGGCGTGTTATCGCCGTGTTATGCCGAACACGCCGAAGCCTGGCGCCGCAGCGGCTACATCGTGCGTGAAGTGCTGGAGCAGGAAGTCGACTTCTTCATCGACAGCCTCGATGTACTGGTTGTCGTTAACCCGAACAACCCGACCGGCCTGAGTCTGACTCCGGCGCGGTTGCTCGACTGGCACGCGCGATTGGCGCAACGCGGTGGCTGGCTGGTGGTTGATGAAGCGTTTATGGACAACACCCCGCATTTGAGCCTCGCCGGGTTTACCCATCTGGTCGGCCTGATCGTGTTGCGCTCGTTCGGCAAGTTTTTTGGTCTGGCCGGAGTGCGACTGGGCTTTGTGCTGGCCGAGCGCCGGTTGCTCAAGTTGCTCGCCGAACAAGTCGGGCCCTGGGCCGTCAGCGGGCCGACCCGAGTGCTCGGCCAGGCCTGTCTGCAAGACACTGAAGGTCACACACAACAGCGTATCCGCAGCGACGAGGCCAGTGAACGGCTGGCGTTGCTGCTTGAGCGTTACGGCTTCAAACCTCACGGCGGCTGCGCATTGTTCCAGTGGCTGATCACCGAACAGGCCGCCGAACTGCACGAATTCATGGTCCGACGCGGCATCCTCCTGCGCATCTTCGTGCACAACAGCAGCCTGCGTTTCGGCCTGCCTGCCAATGCCGCCGAAGAAGCGCGTCTCGAACACGCGCTGCAAGCTTTCGCCAAGGAACGTTCATGACCACATTGATGGTGCAGGGCACCACGTCCGATGCCGGCAAAAGTACGCTGGTCACGGCCCTATGCCGCTGGGCCACACGTCAGGGCATCGCTGTCGTGCCGTTCAAGCCGCAGAACATGGCGCTCAACAGCGCGGTAACTGCTGACGGTGGCGAGATCGGCCGCGCGCAAGCGGTGCAGGCGCAAGCGGCATTTCTCGCGCCGCACACCGACATGAACCCGGTGCTGCTCAAACCCAACAGCGACACTGGCGCGCAAGTGATCATTCATGGTCGCGCGGTCACCAGCATGAACGCCGTGGCCTACCACGACTACAAAGCCATCGCCATGCAAGCCGTGCTGGCCTCGCATGAGCGCTTGAGTGCGGCGTATCCGCTGGTGATGGTCGAGGGCGCAGGCTCGCCAGCCGAGATCAATCTGCGTGCCGGCGACATTGCCAACATGGGCTTCGCCGAAGCGGTGGATTGTCCGGTGCTACTGATTGCCGACATCAATCGTGGCGGGGTTTTCGCGCATCTGGTTGGCACGCTGGAATTGCTGTCGCCGAGCGAACAGGCACGCGTAAAAGGCTTCATCATCAACCGTTTTCGCGGCGATATCGCCTTACTGCAACCGGGCCTCGACTGGCTGGAACAGCGCACCGGCAAACCGGTGATCGGCGTGCTGCCGTACGTGATGGATCTGCATCTTGAGGCCGAGGACGGCATTGATCAGCGCCAGACTGACAAGGCCGAGCAAGTGCTCAAAGTCGTGGTGCCGGTTTTGCCGCGCATCAGCAACCACACCGATTTCGATCCGCTGCGCTTGCACCCGCAAGTAGACCTGAAATTTGTCGGCCCCGGCCAGGCGATCCCGCCGGCCGATCTGATCATCCTGCCCGGCTCGAAAAGCGTACGCAGCGACCTCGCGTATTTGCGCGCGAATGGCTGGGACACGGCGATCAGTCGCCACCTGCGCTACGGCGGCAAGCTGCTGGGGATTTGCGGTGGTCTGCAAATGCTTGGCGAGCAGGTGCACGATCCTTTGGGTCTTGAGGGCGCACCGGGTTCCAGTGCCGGCCTCGGCTTGCTCGCGTTCGCCACCCAACTCGAAGCCGAGAAGCAATTGCGCAATGTGCGTGGGCGGCTGGCGCTGGAAGATGCCGAGGTCAGCGGTTATGAAATTCATGCGGGCGTGACCACCGGGCCGGCGCTGGAACAGGCTGCGGTGCATCTGGATGACGGTCGTTGCGATGGCGCACAAAGTCTCGATGGGCAGATTTTCGGTACCTATCTGCATGGCTTGTTCGAATCGCCAGCGGCCAGTGCGGCGTTGTTGCGTTGGGCCGGGTTGAGCGATGTGCAGGAGGTGGATTACCACGGCTTGCGCGAGCGCGATATCGAACGCCTGGCGGATCTGGTGGAGCAGCACCTCGATACCGATTTGTTGCGTCAACTCTGTGGGATTTGAGGTGAATTCAATGACCCCATCGCGGGCAAGCCCGCTCCCACAGGTTTGTGAGTTGCTTGATCCACCGCAACCCCTGTGGGAGCGGGCTTGCCCGCGATGGGCATTGGTATCTACACATCTCCCGATCCTGGTCTATAAAGGGACGGCATGGATATCAAATGACTGGGCTAGATGCCCGCCTGATAAAACGATACGACGAGTTAGTCATGGGACACAGTA